>JBDSEP010000171.1:0-6479 GCA_039919985.1 Tepidiformaceae bacterium
GAAAACGGCGCCGTCGACTTCCAGAAGTTCATCGTCTTCCACGGCCTGGACCGCGATGGCTTCTGCAGCGCCGCTAGCTTCGGCGCAATCAGCCTCCACCCCGTGCTTTCGACCTCGACGTTCAACACGTTCAACGGCAACCCTGCCGAGACGATTGACTTCCTGATCGATTCCGGCCAAGGCATCATCCTGGGTACCAGCGGGACGGGGACCACGGGCATCAACGACGGCAAGCAGTTCGCTACTGGCCTCACGACGATCTCCACTCTCCTGAACGACCCAGCCGTCACCGGCATCCGGGAATTCCCGAACTCACCGCTGGCAGCAGCTGGTGCGACCGACGAATGCCAGGCCTACATCAGGGTCTCGAACAGCCTCCTCGGCGTCCTCAACGTCATCGCCATTGCGCATGACGACGAAGGCGACATCGGGTTCGACAAGATCATTGATCTGACGACCACCACCTCCTACACGCTGAACTTCCGCTGGAGCCTCATTACCTGGGCCGGCGCGGATAACATCAGCATCAGCGACGCCATCAAGGGCACCGGCACCTCCGGTAAGAACCCTGGCGGCAACGACATCTCGGCTTCGGTCACGGCCATCTACGGCTGGGACCAGGCTGCACAGCAGTGGCTCGGGTACTTCCCGTCGGGCGTCAACGTCCCCGGCGCGAACGACCTGACCACCCTCAAAGCGGGCCAGGCCTTCTGGATTGCCATCACCGGGCCCGGATCCGTCACCTGGACAATTGCGTCCAACGTCAACTAGCCACCTGGCCGGATCTGTCCTCTCTCCCTTCGGGGAGAGGGGATGGACAGGGCCAGGAACGCCGGTTGAATTCGGCCGTAACACAGGAATGGAGCAACAAGGCATATGACCAAAGTTATGAAGATGCTCGGCGGTAGCGGTCTTGCTGCGGTGCTCGGTGTAGTCCTCCTCGGCTTCAGTGGTGCGTTCAACGCCACCACCGTCTCCGCGGAATCTCCCCCGAACCCCCCATCAAGGTTCGTTGGCTCCGTCAAAGTTGACGGTGCCAACGCTCCCGCTGGCACGACGATCGAGGCCAAGATTGGCACCACCACCTGCGGCGTAGCTTCTGTCTTCGCTGCCGGCGGTGAAAGCCGCTACGCCCTCGACTCGCCGGCACTGGACCCGGGTGCAAACCCCAACTGCGGCACCGATGGCGCCGTAGTCACGTTCTACATCGGCGGCAAGCTCGCCGCTGAGACCGGTAGGTGGGCGAACTACCAGCTTGGTACCGTCAACCTGACGTACACCACGCCGGTAGCGGCCACTGTCACCGCCACGCCTGCCACGCCTGGTGCAGGCACCCCCGCCGCGGGGACCACGCCAGGCGCCGCCGCCAACACTCCTAAGCCCCCGTCCACCGGTAACTCCGGCAACACGGGTGAGACGGCAGCCATCTGGCTGTTCGCCGTGCTCGGGATGGGCGCCCTCGCCTTCGGCGTGGGTGGCGTTACCGTCGCTCGCCGCAGCCGCTAACCCCGGCTCACGCACATCAAAGAAAGGCCCCGCGCAAGCGGGGCCTTTCTGTGTGCCCGGTCAGGCACTCTCCTTGGGTCGCCGCCGCCCCTACTTGCGCGTCGGCGTTACGCCTGCTTCGCGCAGGGCGCGGTCCAGCCGCTCGGCGGTAAATGGCTTCTGCACAAGCCCCGCGATGCGCCGCTTGACGTCCACGTCTATGTGCGCGTCAGCGGCGTAGCCGGTGCAGACGATAACGGGGAGGTCTGGACGCACTTCGGTGAGCGCGCGGAACGTCTCGCTGCCCGCCATGCCCGGCATCACCAGGTCCAGCAGCACCGCCGCGATGCGGTCCGGGCGAGCCTTCACCACCTGAACGGCGGTCATGCCCCCTGGAGCCTCCACAACGTTGTAGCCGAGTTCCGCGAGAGTCGCGCTCGTGGTGCGGCGCACCATTTCGTCGTCGTCCACCACCAGGATGAGATTCCCCTCGCCGGGGCTGTAGTTGCCGCCCACCCCGCCAGCGCCGGGGTCCATTAGTGGCAGAGTAATCGTGAAGGTGGTGCCGCGGCCCGCCGTACTCGTGACCTGTACGTCGCCATGGTGGCCCTGGACGATGCCATACGTGATGGCCATCCCAAGTCCCGTCCCCGAACCGAGCGGCTTCGTGGTGTAGAACGGCTCGAAGATTCGGCGTTGCGTCTCCTCGGACATGCCGGGGCCGTTGTCGGCAATCGTAAGGGTGGCGGTCGTCTCATCGGACGCCAGCGCAATGGCGATGCGGCCACCCTCGGGCATCGCGTCTTTGGCATTGAGCACAATGTTCAGCAGAGCCTGTTGCACTTGTCCGGCGTCGCCTTCGATGGTCGCCGCCTCCGGGGCGAAGGTGGTCGTCACCGTCAGGGCGCTGTGCAGCGCGGGCCCGGCCAGTCGCAAGGTGTCTTCGACCACCGTGCGCAGGTCCACCGGTCCGAAGCGCACGAGTCCTCCGCGTGAGAACGAGAGAAGTCGACCGGTGAGGTCGGCGGCGGCGCGAGCGGCGTCTTCGATCAGGCCAAGGTTGTCGCGTTCGTCCACGTCCAGGTTGGAAGAGCGCTTCAACAGCCCCGCGAAGCCGAGGATGGTGGTCAACAGGTTGTTGAAGTCGTGCGCGAGATTGCCGGCCATCAGCCCCAGCGATTCCATCTTCTGGCTCTGAACCAGTTGAGCCTGGATGCTGCGCCGCTCGGAGACGTCACGCACAAGCGCAAGGATTGTGTCTCGCCCGCCATACGTCACCGGAGAGGCCACCACATCGACATCCAGCAGCGTGCCATCCTTCCGCCGGTAGGCGCGCTCCGCGAGATGCAGTTCGCCCTGCTGCACCGTCATCCGCACATTTCGCTCTACGTCGTCGCGGTCGGCGTTCACGAGCTTATCCACATCGAGCAGCAGCAGCTCCGCGCGCGAGTAGCCCAGGGTGCGCTCGGCATAGGCGTTGGCATCAACGATGCGCAGTGTCGCGCTATCGAAGAGCAGGATCATCTCCTCGGCCTGGGCGATAAGCGACCGGAACTTGAGTTCGCTCTCTGCCAGGGAATTAAGCGCATTCGCCCGTTCGAGAGCGATGGCCAGGGGCCGGGAGAGCGTGCCGAGCATCGCCACATCGTCGCCATCGTAGCGCTTGCACACGCTCGCCCAGATTGAGATGGAGCCGATCACCTCGTCCCGCACAATAAGCGGTACGCGGATTCCAGAGCGCAGGCCGTTCGCCGCAAAGGTACTTCGAATCCCCACGTGCGTTTCAGCGGACAGGTCTTCGATAAGTTCGGCGTGTTTGCAGGGCTCCGCCGCGGGGTCCGCGTCGAAGGCCAGGCTAAACGGTAACTCCTCGTGGAATTGGATGGAGGAATCGAGCGCCAGGCGGTGCGCCAACCCGGCCTCGTGGTCGTACCTGAGTGCAACCGCCACGTCGCAAGCAAAGAGTGCGCGGCATTCGGCGAGGAAACCGGCGGCGAGGTGGTCCGGGTTGCCACCAGCGGCGAGGCGCGTGAGGACGCGGTTTACGGCTTCGAGGCGGGCCGCCCGCAGTTCCGCTTCTCGGAGTCCACGTACATGGGCGATCGCCACCGCCACCGGCTCCATCGAGGCGGCCAGCCGGTGGGCATCCATTTCGCTGAACTGCCCGATGGCCGAAGAGCCCACTGTCACCACGCCCAGTGGCGCCGCTGGCGGGCCGATTAATACGCGCATGCTCGAACGCATGCCCTCGTCGCGCAGTAGCCGGGAGGTGTAGCTCGCCGAATCACCGGCATCCACGAGGTCTGCAATGACGTGTACCACTCCGCCTCCTATCTCTGGCGAGGCCGCCAACGGCCCGAACGAGACCATTCCCTCCAGCGGCCACTCCACCGGATAGGCCGTGTCGACTCCTGCGACCATCACCGCTTCACCTTCGAGGATGCCGATCGCGCAATGGTCGGCCCGGTACATGGCCCGAATCGCGGCTGCTACGGGCTGCGCCACCTCGATCAGATTCTCCTTGGGACCGAGCGCGCTGAGCACGTTGAGCACTGCCTGCGTGCGCGCCGTCTGCTCCTGCAAGGAAGTGACCGTCAGCGACCGCTCGATCACGAGCGCCAGCACCGGCGCCACTGCCTGCAACAGATTCGGCACGTCCCGTCCGAAGCGACGCTCGGTGCCGCACCCTACCAGCACCAGGCCGACAGGTCCCTTACTGCCATCCAGCCGCACCGAGAGTGCGCTGTGGAGCCCGAGTTTCTCGGCAACGTCAGAGAGCCAGTTCGGCGGTGCGGGGCTCGTTCGGTCGTACGTTTCGCTCGCGGAGAGCAGCATTGGCTCAAGCCGGCCGAGGTCACTGATTCTCGCTCGTGCCGGCAGAACCGGCTCGAAGGGCCCGACCATCGCCACCCGCGTGCGTATGCCCGCTTCAAGCTCGATGGAGTGGATGGCCACCATGTCCGCCCCGATCGTGTCGCGGAGCGCCTCGGCAAAGAGGCGGGCGGACTCCTCCGGTGCGGCGGCCGCGTTCAGCGTTGAAAGCACCTTCGCGAGAGAAGTCGCGTGCTGCTGGCGTTCGTTCGCTGCGGCCAACAGGCGCACACGGTCCAGAGCTACCCCAATCGCCGTGCAGAGTTCGTGCAGCTCGGCGGCCGCCCGCTCGTCCAGGCTTCCGACGCTCGTGCTGGCAACGGTGACAAGTCCTACGGAGCCGTCCGAGAGTCGGAAGGGTGCGCGGATGAGCGAACGAAACCCTGCCCGCCGGGCTACCTCCGTGCCCGGATTGAGCTCGCTCTCGCCAAGATCGGGGAGGGCCTGGGGCCGTCCCTCGATCGCCTCGCGGTAGGCCACAATGTCAGCCTCCTCGAGAACCGTAGGTAAGTCTTCGGCCTGGAGCAGCGTGGATGCGATGCCGAATAGTTCGCTTCGGCGCTCCGCCACGTTGACCAGTCCGAGGGACACATGGTCGGCGGAGAAGTAGCTGCGCAGCGGCAGGCAGATGGCGTCGCAGGCGGGCCTAGCTGTATCGACCGTGGCGAGAGTGGCAAGAATCTCGGCGGAGAGTGACAGACGGGCGAGCTGGCGGTGGTCGAATGCGCTCCCGCTCGGCTCAACGCCCGGCCATCCCGGCCCGCTCTCCGGTTCGTCGCGGGACGGCTCAACTTGAGCCATTGGGCGAGCCTCGTACTCGCCCTCGCGCAAACTTGCTGCCACGCATCTTCTCCGGTGCGTGCGCTTCCCTACGGCCTGGGGGCGCCGCCGTCAATGGTAAGGAATCCTAAGCGGGAGTGTGCTCAAAGAGAAATAAGGGAAATCCCGAACATAAAGGACGGAGTTGCGTTTAGAAGCGTGACCGATTCCGTCGGGAGTCGCTCCCTTGGATTCGCTCACCCGGCTACCAGAGGAAAACGAGGATCGGAGCCCTGCGAGCTCCCCGAGGCGTTTGATAGCGGCCCTAGTAGGCCCAGGTCACGTTCGTCGAGACTTCGATGTAGTAAACCGCGCCGCGATCCAGGCTGGAGAATGAGTTTACGTAGCCCGGCACGTCGGGAGCGTACTTCTCCCAGCGACCATTCGTCGCGTCCCATTCGTAAACGGCCTGGACGTAGCCCTGCAGGCTGCGAATTGCACCTGAAACGGGCTGCGTTTCGCCAGCGTATGTCACAAGGTTCATGCCGGCGGAGAGCGGGACGCTGATCCCGGCGAGATTCACAGGCACCCGCGTCGGCGTAGCAGTGGGCGCTTGCGTCGGAGTTGAGGTGGGCGTCGCCGAGGGCGCGTTCGTTGCAGTCGCGGGGGGTGCGCTGGTCGCCGTACGAGTGGCCGTGGCAGCAGGCGTCGAGACCGTTGGCAACGGCGAAGAACCGGAATCCACGACCGACCCAAAATCCGTGGTCCAGGCGCCGTTGTGCACCCCGATCCCGATGACCTTGTAACTGGAGAGGAGAATGTTGGCGCGGTGGCCAGTGGAGTTCATCCACATTCCGAAGATCGTTTCGGCGCCGTTCGAACCGAATGCGATGTTCTCGCCCACTCCGAACGAGTAGCCGCAGTCTCTCGCCCGCGAGGAGGGGCTCCGCCCCAGCGAGTCGTCGTGGCTGAATCCTGAGCCCAGCCCGTTTGATCCGCTGTCCGCCGACTTCCACGCCGCGGCCCGGTTCAGGTTCGGCGAGAACGTCAATGCCCCGAGACCGGCGGTCGCCCGGGCGCCATTAATCAACACGAGCATCTGCT
Source organism: Tepidiformaceae bacterium (assembly GCA_039919985.1). GTDB lineage: Bacteria > Chloroflexota > Dehalococcoidia > Tepidiformales > Tepidiformaceae > PNKC01. Next base: position 6,220 of record JBDSEP010000171.1, read on the forward strand.
CTTCGGCGGCGTTGATCCCGTCTTCGGCCGTCGAGCAATTGGTCAGCGCGAACGCGCTCGTGCCGCCGCGCGGCAGCAAGCCCACGGCGAATAGCGCGAGCAACGCAAAACCGACGATAGAAACGGTGAAACTGCGCTTGCCCATCATCCCCCAGGAGTGACCACGCAGGATGCGCGTGGGCCACGTCCGCACCCTAACTTCCCAAATCTTCAGAGGAAACCATAAGAATGCGGTTTGAAGCAGGAATTTACGAAGAGTT
>JBDSEP010000191.1:0-3573 GCA_039919985.1 Tepidiformaceae bacterium
GAGCAGGGCTTCACGGTCGTTCGCATCGCCCGCCCCGATGCGCTGCTGGGAGCACGCGACACAGCTCACGCCGCGCTCGCCGCTGGCCGACTCGCGGCCATGGCCTGGATGACCGACGAGTGGCTGACTCGCGCAACAGACCCCGGCACCTTCCTCGCAGGCGCCCGCAGTGTGCTCCTGCTCGCGCTGCCCTACCGCGGCGGGGCCGCGCCTCCCGCAGCACCGACCGAGGGCACCGAACCTGACGCCCTCCCGCTTTCGCGCGGCCGAGTCGCTCGGTACGCCCAGGGTCGCGACTACCACCGCGTCTTCGAATCGAAGCTCCGCCGCATCGCCGGCCATATTCGTGAAGAATCGGGCGCGGAAGCGCGGTCCACCGTGGATTATGGTCCGCTCCTCGAACGACCATTCGCCGCAGCCGCCGGAATGGGCTGGCTCGGCAAGTCCACCATGCTCCTCGTCCCCGGCCTCGGCCCCTGGGTGCTGCTCGGGGCCGTCGCCACCACGCTCGAACTGGCGCCGGACGCCCCTCTGCAGAAAAGCTGCGGCAGCTGCACCCGTTGCGTCGTTGCCTGCCCCACAGGCGCGCTCGGCTCCGAAGGCAACGTCCTCGATGCCCGCCTCTGCATCAGCTACCACACGATCGAGAACCGCGGCTCGATTCCCCGTGAACTCCGCTCGAAATTCGCCGACTGGGTCTTCGGCTGCGATGCCTGCCTCGATTCCTGCCCAGTTGGCGCCGGCAACACCGCCGCCCACCCGGATTTTCGTCCCGCCGACATCGAAGCCTCCCGGCCGTCGCTGTCCGGGCTCCTCGCCCTCGATGGAGAGGCTTTCCGGGCGCGTTTCCAGGGGCGCGCGATCATGCGGGCGAAGCGCGATGGCCTGGTCCGAAACGCCGCCGTCGCGCTTGGCAACGTGGGCAGCTCGGGCGACCTCGATGCCCTCATCGCGGCCCTCGCCGACCCCTCGCCGGTTGTCCGGGAGCACGTCGCCTGGGGAATCGGTCGGCTGGCTGCGCGCCACGGCCTGCAGTCTGCCGCGCTGGCCGCGCTTGAAAACCAGCTTCGAACAGAGGACTATCCTGCCGTGCGCGCAGAGCTTCTAGCCTCCTGCGCGGAACTCGCCGCACCCGCCTGAGAAGGAGCCCCATGGTCGACCTCCCCCTGCTCGAACGTCGACGACTGGAAGCAGCCGTCCTGATTCCCGTCATCCGCGCCATGCAGGCCGAGTTCGGCGAAGAGCGAGTGAACGAAGTGGTGGGCGCGGCCATCCGCGATATCGCCCGCGCTCAGGGCGAGACGCAGCGCCGGCGGGCGGGGATCACCAATATCTCCGAACTTGCAGTGCAGATGGCCGATGGCCCAGGCCCCCTTTCGGAGGGCTCTCTCACCGTCGACGTGGTCGAGCGGGACGCCTCTCGATTCGGTTTCAACGTCACCCGCTGCAAGTTCATGGAGATGTACGAAGAGATGGGCGCGCGGGACCTCGGCTTCCTCCTCTCCTGCGGCCGCGATTTCGCAATGTTCGAAGGTCTCGCACCGGATCTCACCTTCGAACGTACCCAAACCCGGATGCAGGGCGCCGAGTTCTGCGATTTCCGCTATCGAAAGTAGCCGCACATTCCTCGTTGTTTACCTCCTCGCTGTCAGCCTCCACCGAAAGCAACCGTTGCTCGCCAGCGGAATGGGCTAAAGGAGTGACCGAATGAACGAATACCAACGCTATCTGCTCGAAGAGTTTGCCGACGAATACCAAGAGAACGCGATGAGTCGTCGCGACCTGCTTCGCCGCGCCTTCCTCATCATGGGCAGCGTGCCCGCTGGACTTGCCGCCCTCGCCGCCGTCGGATGTGGCGGCGATGACAGCGCGGCCGAAATTGCGGAGGCGACCAAGACCCCACCGCCGGCCAGCCCAACCGCAGCGCCCTCGCCCGCCGCCACTACTACCGGCGCTTCTCCGACTGCCGCCGCCGGGTCTCCCACAGCCACGGACGTGCGCTTTCCCGGGCCGGGCTCTGAACTGCTCGGCTACCTCGCGCGCCCGTCTGGCACCGGACCTTTCCCCGGCATATTGATCATCCACGAGAACCGCGGCCTGAACGACCACACGAAGGACGTCGCCCGCCGATACGCAAAGGAGGGTTTCGTCGCGCTCGCGATCGATCTTGTCTCCCGCGCTGGCGGTTCGAAGTCCGACCTGGCGGCTAACACCGGCGCCCTCGGCAGCGCGCGCATCGAAGACCTGGTGGCAGATACGGTGGCCTACACTGCCTACCTCCAGAAGGTAGAGGGCGTGAGGCCGGGAGGCGTCGGCGTCACCGGTTTCTGTTTCGGCGGCGGCTACGCCTTCGAGGCCGCCATCGCCAGCCCCGAGGTCAAGGCTGCTGTCCCCTACTACGGCACCTGTCGCCTGATCGACCAGCTCGCCACCACCAAAGCGGCCGTGCTCGCCATCTACGGCGCTCTCGATAACCGGGTCACCGGCCAGTCCGAACGCGTGAAGGCCGAGCTCGCCAGGACTGGTCGGCCGTTCGAAGTGAAGGTTTACGACGGCGCGAACCACGCTTTCTTCAACGACACCGGGACGAGCTACAACGCCGCCGCCGCCGCAGAAGCCTGGACCAAAACTCTCGCCTGGTTCCGCGCGAACGTCTGAGCGGAACCTCAGCACTTTCGGCCCCACACGGGTACGATCAGGCCATGCCTGAACTGCCTGAAGTGGAGACGATCCGCCGCGACCTGGCACCTCTTGTCGTCGGCCGGCGCGTCATAAACGTGGAGGTGGACCCGGCAACGCTCCATCTCCTCGCCAAAGCGCCGATCCAAGCGCTACGGTCCACGCTAGTCGCGCGAACCTTCACCTCGATGGGTCGCCGCGGAAAGTACCTCCTCCTTGGTATGGACGACGGGCGCACCCTCGTCATCCACCTGCGCATGACCGGTCGCCTCCTCTGGCGCCACTCTGCCGACCCCGTCGAGCAGTGGGAGCGGGCGAAGCTCGTGCTCGATGACGGACACGACCTGCGCTGGGCGGATCTGCGGAAGTTCGGCACCTGGAGCGTCGTCGACGATACCGCCCCGCTGCTCGCCCGCCTCGGCCCCGAGCCGATCGATGCGGACCTCACCCTCGCTCTCTTCCGCGCGGCAATCGCTGGCCGCGGCGCGGCGGTGAAGGCAGTACTTCTGGACCAGCGCCGAATGGCAGGCCTCGGCAACATCTACGTGGACGAGGCGCTCTACGAAGCGAGAATCCGCCCGGACACGCCAGCCGCCAACCTCTCCCCTGCCGCCATAAAGCGGCTCTTCGCGTCCAGTCGCGCGGTGCTCGAACGAGGCATCGAGAATCGCGGAGCGAGCTTTCAGGATTACGTGGATGGCCAGGGCAAGAAGGGCGACCAGCACAACCACGTCCAGGTCTTCCGCCGCACGGGGAAGCCCTGCTATGTCTGCGCGACGCCGATCGCCCGCACCACGGTGGGCGGACGCTCCACTCACTTCTGCCCAAAATGCCAGCCGAAGGGCCGCGCGCCTCGAAAGTCCCGCCGTGCTGGTTGATCCGGCCAGGCTGCTC
>JBDSEP010000041.1:0-2590 GCA_039919985.1 Tepidiformaceae bacterium
CGCACGCAACGCCGCGACGTGAATCGGCACAGGCTCGCTCGGTGGCCGCGAGAGCCGAAAGCCGTTGACCGCGAACGTCTCGCCTTCGAACACCACGCGCTCCCCGGCCAACGCCGAACGGAGGAACCGCACCATCTCCTTTACACGCGTCGCCGGCTTGCGAAACTCGCCGTTGTTCCACTGCTCCACAATCGGCTGCGAACCCGAGCCGATCCCGAGGTGGAAGCGGCCGGGGGCGAGGTCCGCGATACTCGCCGCCGATTGCGCAAGAGTCGCCGGTCCCCTCGTATACACATTCGCGATCGCCGTCCCCAGCCGCAGCTGCGTCGCCCCCGCCACCACGGCGAGCGGGGTGAAGCAATCCGCCCCGTCCACTTCGAACGACCAGGCGTCCGTGTAGCCAAGCTGCTCCGCCTCCCTGGCAATCTCCACATGTTCCGTGAGCGAAAATCCCTCCAGCGGGACTGATAGCGACCAACGCTTCTGCATTTCAGGACCCTCCATTCATGAGACGCTGCATCCGAGCGATGAGCATCGGCACCTGCTGTTCGAACGTCGCGCTCTCCGGGTTGGAGGCCGTCGCCTCCAGGTAGTGCGCATAAAGCCCTTCGAGGATAATCGCAAGCTTATAGACCGCGAGCACGTGGTAGAACGTGAACTCCCGCAGAGAGCGTCCACTCTTCGCCTCGTAGCGGTCCCGCAGGTCGGCAATTCCGGGGAAGCCTGGTTCGCTCGTGAGGCGCGCCCTCCCTTCGCCAACCCACGTCATCCCCTCCGGCGGCGGCGGGTCCCCAGGGTCGCCCCAACTGGAGAGCAAGTACCCCAGGTCGGCAAGCGGGTCGCCGACTGTCGCCATCTCCCAGTCGAGCACCGCGAGTAACCTCGGCTCGTCTGCAGCGAAGATCACGTTATCCAGCTTGTAGTCGCCGTGTACGGCGGTGGAAGGCCCGGACGCTGGCATCTTCTCGCGCAGCCACGCAGTCGCCGCGTCCAGGCCCGGAAGTTCTCGTGTGCGCGGCCGCGTCAGCTCCCACTGTTTGCTCCAACGCCCGATCTGGCGCTCGAGGTAACCGTCCGGCTTGCCGCCGATTCCCGCCGCCTGCCAATCCACTGCGTGAAGCTCCACCAGGGCATCCACAAGCTCCTCGGCAACCGTCGCGCGGGCCTCCGTGGTGTCGTATGCCGCTGGCATCTCCGCGCGAATCACCGTCCCTTCGCAGCGCACCATCAGGTAGAACGGCGCCCCGATGACACGAACGTCCTCGCAAACCGCCACTGGCGCGGGCACACGCGCCTTGCCATGCAGAGCCGAAATGAAGCGGTACTCGCGCACCACGTCGTGCGCCGTTGGCAGCAGCGGTCCCCGCGGCGGTCGCCGAAGCACCCACCGTTCAGCGCCGCGCGTGACAAAGAAGGTCTCGTTCGAAAAGCCCGCAATATGCTTCTCTACCGCCAGCGCACCACTCCCGCCGGGGACGTTGGCGTTCACGAAGCGCTCAAGAGCCTCCACATCGATCAGTTGGTCCAGGGGCGAATCGGTCACTTGGGAGTCCTCCGCGCTCTGCACCCGGAGTCTTGCCCACCGCCCGAAGGCCGTCAATCGCCGCCCGCCATCCGGGTCACTCCGCACATGCGTAGAATCGAAGCTGATGGACCTCTACCGCGGGACGATAGACAAGCGCGACCGGCGCACCTTCCTCCCCCGTCCCCTGCCGGCCGAGACACTGCGACGCATCCTCCAGGCCGGCCGCATGACCCCAAGTTCCGAGAACGCCGAGCCCAACCGCTTCGTGGTCGTAGGCGAGCCCTCGGCCTGCGCCGCCGTTGCCGCGCTCAGCCCGATGGCGAAGTGGCTCGCCGAGGCAGCCGCGATTGTCGTCCTCGTGCAGACGCAAAAACACGAGTTCGACGCCGGCCGATGTGCCCAGAACATGATGCTCGCGGCCTACAACGATGGCGTCGGTTCCTGCCCGGCCCATCTACCAGAGGCCGCCCTCGCCGCGCTGCTCGGCATTCCCGCCGACCTCTCCATCAACCGCGTCGTTGGCTTCGGCTACATCAACCCCGAACGTGCGAGCGCGCCGCCCGCCGTGGCCCGCAAACGCCTTCCGCTCGAAGAGCTGGTCCACTACGAAACCTGGTAATCGCCCAACAGGGCCAAGGAAAGCAATGATCGAACTCACCGAAGAGATGAAGACCGCCATCAACACGTCGTTCACCGAGGGCCTCTCCCTGCTCGTCGGGACGTCTTCCAAAGCCGGCATGCCGGATATGGCCTTCAAAGGCAGCACCATGGCCTTCGATTCCGAACACCTCGCGTTTTGGGAACGCAGCCACGGCCAGACGCTGCGTAACCTGGACGAAAATCCGCAGCTCTGCCTTCTCTACCGCAATCCCCAAACGCGACTCTCGCTGAAGTTCTTCGGCGTTGCCGAACTGCTTCGCGAAGGCGAAAGGCGCGAGCAGATCATGGACCGCACCGTGGAGTTCGAACTGAGCCGCGACCCGGAGCGAAAAGGCGTCGCCGTGCTCGTCCGAGTCGATCGCATCTTCCAGGCCGGGCAGCTCGTTCAGGAGCGCTGATGCCGCC
>JBDSEP010000309.1:0-7088 GCA_039919985.1 Tepidiformaceae bacterium
AAGACGGCGAGACGCTGACCAGGGTGACTCAGGACATCGCGGCCTGGCACAACTCCACGGACCGCGGTGCATTGAAGGACAAGTGCATGACCGACGTATTCCCGGCAATGTCCGGGAGCTTCATGCAAAAGTTCGTGCCCGGCGCGATTGGCAGCGAACTCGGAAAGGTCATCAGCAAAGATCAGGCGGTGCACGGGGCAGACGCCTTCTAAGTCTGCTGTGCCCAGGTGTGAAGCCTCAACGTCGGCGGGAACTGGTCACGCAGTGCACCTCGCGCCCGGCCTATACTTGCGGCATGGATCGCGCCTCCATCGAACAGCTCTACGACCATCTCGACTTCGCCTGGCGACAGATCGTGGATGTAATTGGCGGCGCCGAAGAGGACCTCTTCACTCGGCCGGCACCGGGTTCCGGATGGCCGACGCTCCGGGACTGCCTCGGGCACATTATCTTCGGCTACGACCGCTGGCTTTCGATTATGGCCAACCGTGAACCCACAGGAATAGCCGAGTCTGCGATTTCCCTCGCCGCAATCGACTCCGCTAGGTTGGCCTGCCGGACCGAAGTCAAGGCGCTGCTCGAGCGGCTGGGTGACAGCGGCCTTCAGGAGATGCGCGCGTTCAGCATCGATGACGAGGCGATGCCCTATACGTTCGGGGAACTGCTGGCGCATCTCGCCCTGCACGAGCGAGGACATCACGGTGATGTGACCACGCTGTTCTACCAGCTCGGCATTAGCGAGGAGATGGCCCTGGAATACCGTTTTCATCTCGCTCGAAACCTTATCTGACCCAAAGCATAACGGCAGCACGTAACGCCTACGAAGTAAGCCATGACTTCTCGCACGTCGCGTGGGAATACTTGCAGAGCGCGGCTGGCATAAAGGTGGGCGTCGGCGGACGATTGCGAGTGAACGAGGGGCGGCAGAAGCGTCTAGGCTCCGCCGCTACGCGCCTTATCACTCCGCGCCCGCGTGGCGGACGCCCTGGAGTGGTCTGGCGTTCAATGGAACCGCGGGACCAAACCAACCCTGAGGTTGAATCTGTTTACGCGAGCGATCCGCCGTGGGCGTCTACCTTCACGGTGACCGTTCGTAGGCTCCGTCCGTGTGGCGGACGAGCCCGCGTTCTTCGAGGATGTCCAGGTGACCCTGCACGGTGGAGATGATCTGCCAGAACCTGCGGCGAAGCGCCCGCGGGTATGTCCTTTCCGCGAGCGCGTAGACGCTGCTGCTGCCGCCCGCGGTTACAAGCTCGAGCATCCGTGCACTGCGCTGCTCGATCTGCGCGATGTTCTCCGAAATTGTTTCCGCCACGCAGGCAAAAGGTTCGCCATGGCCCGGCCAGCAGTAGCTGAAGTGCATGGTGCTCAGCCGAACCATCGAGTCGAGGAATCGGGGGAGGCTGCGGTAACGCCATTCCCCGTCCCCGTGTGGAGCGCGGCGGCGCTGGATGCCTGCGGTCGGTGTGATTTCCGGAAGTAACTGGTCGCCCGAGAAGAGCCAGCCCTCGACCTCGTGCACCAGCACAAGATTTCCCGGCGTGTGCCCCGGGCAGGCGAGCACCTTCAGGCCAGATCCAGCGATCAGGTCGCCGTCGCCGAGGAGCCGGTCCGGGACGAAGTGTCGGAAGCGGAGCTGCGTTGGCCATCGACCGCCGGGCGTGGCCGCGCCATGCACGGCTAGTTCACGGGCAGCGGCCTGCGCCCACTCGCGTCGCTCTTCCAGGCCGCGAATAATCCCTTGCGCAACGTCAGGCGGGGTGCCTATCTGCGGGACGTAGCTTACGAAGTCTTCCAGCTCTGCCGATTCGCCGAACTGCGCCGTTGAGGCGAGGTGTTCGTCGCCGCGGCCGAGGCTCACGCTCGCACCACGTTTCTGCCACCAGCGCCCGAGACCCGCGTGGTCCAGGTGCCCGTGCGTGACGACCACCGCAACGGGCGTGTCCGCTATCAGCACGCCCTCGGCTCCAGCGTAGTCAGGGCCAGCATCGATCAGTACGTTCCCGCCTTCGGTGTCTAACGCGTACACGTTGTTGTAGCCGAGCTTGATTCGTCTGACAGCGGTCACGTCCGGAGTCTAGCGTTGAAGGTGGGTTGCGCGCGCTTCGAGCATTCGCGCGACGCCACCCCAACGCGTAGCATCGCGGCGGTGAACGAGACAGCGCGGCGACTCACTCCCGACGAAGTCCAATCCATTCGCGAAATCGCCGAGCGACTCCAGGCAAGCGTAGAGCGCGTGATCGTCGGCAAGACGGAGGTTGTCCGCCTGGCATTGGTTGCGATCCTCTGTGAGGGCCACATTCTCCTCGAGGACGTCCCCGGCATCGGCAAGACCATGCTCGCCAAGGCACTTGCTCGATCGCTCGGATGCAGCTTTCGACGGATCCAGTTCACGCCAGATCTCATGCCTTCGGACATCACCGGGATCAACTTCTACAACCAGAAGATCGGTGAGTTCGTTTTCCGCGAGGGGCCGTTGATTGCCCAGGTGGTGCTGGCGGACGAGATCAACCGCGCCACACCGCGCACCCAGGCGGCGCTTTTGGAGGCGATGGAGGAGCGTCAGGTCACCGTGGAAGGCGTGACCACAGCGCTTCCACGACCTTTCCTGGTGGTAGCCACGCAGAATCCCGTCGAGCTTGAAGGCACCTTCCCTTTGCCGGAGGCGCAGCTCGACCGATTTCTCGTGCGCCTCAAGCTCGGCTATCCGGATGAAGCTGATGAAGACGAAATCCTCCTGCGATTCGAGACCAGCAACCCGCTGGATTCGCTTGAGCCTGTGGTGGATGGTGAGGAACTCTTGCGACTGGCCGAGGCTCTCCGCCACCTCCATGTGGACCCTGGCGTCCGTTCCTACGCAGTGCGCCTCGTCCGCGAAACGCGCAACGACCCGGCGTTCGAACTTGGCGCCAGCCCGCGCGCGAGCCTCGCCCTGTTTCGAAGCGCGCGGGCGTACGCCGCGCTTGCCGGGCGCGATTTCGTGCTCCCGGATGATGTGAAGGCGATGGCCCGCTACGTTCTCCCGCACCGCCTCATTCTCTCCACCCAGGCCCGCCTTCGTGGGCGGGAAGCGGATGAAATCCTCGCCGATATTCTCGCGCGGGTGCCCGTGCCGATAGAGGGCTGAGTGCCGTTCCGCGATGGTTGGCTGCCCGTCGGCATTCTCCTCGTGTTCGTGGGCTTCGCAGCTGGGGAGGCGGCCATTTCAGGCGTCGGGATGGTCATCCTCGCGCTCGGCGGTATGGCCCGTTACTGGAGCCGCCACCTTTTCGACCGCGTTACCCTGAAGATCACGGCGAGCGAGCGCCGCGCTTTCATTGGCGAGCCCGTAGGCATCGGTGTGGCCCTGGAGAACAAGAAGCCGCTCCCGCTGCCCTGGTACCAGTGGCGCGTAGCCCTCGCAGAAGCGCTCCCGGCGCAGGATGAAACCGTGGCCGCGGCGGCATCACCCGGCCTCAAATGGTTGGTGCGCAACGGCTCCCTCGGCTGGTATCAGAAACATGAGTGGTCCTTCACCGTGCATCCTTCGGAGCGCGGCTTTCACCAGTACGGTCCCAGCCGCCTGCGTTCGGCCGACTTGCTCGGTGCCTTCCCTCGCCTGCGAGAGGGAGATGACGCGCAGCACATCATCGTCTTTCCGCAGGTCTTCCCCGTGGAAGAGCTTGGCCTACCGGCAGATCGGCCGTTTGGCGAACGCAAGGGCGGGAATCCCCTTTTCGAAGACCCTCTGCGCATCGCCGGGCTGCGGGACTACCGCCCGGGTGACCCGCTGCGACGAATCGATTGGAAGGCCACGGCGAGAAATGGCGACCTTCAATCGCGCGTCTACGAACCCTCTGCTACGCAGCAGCTCTACATCCTGGTGAACATCGATACGATGTCCCACGCCTGGGAAGGCTACCTCCGTGACGACCTGGAGCGCACGGTATCGGTGGCGGCATCGCTTGCGGTTTGGGGCGCCGGCGCCCGCTACGCTGTCGGCTTACTGGCGAACGGCGCCTTCCCGGATGCCGACCGGCCGATCCGCCTTGCCCCGTCCCGATCCCGCGAACAGCTGACGCGCATTCTCGAGGCACTGGCGGTAATCCAGCCGCTCACACTCGGCGACCTCGCAGGCTCCATCCGAAAGGAGAGCGGCAGAATGCCGGCCGGCTCGACGATCGTCGTTGTCGCTTCGTTGATTCCGCAGCCGCTTGGCGCAGCGATCGCCCGGCTCCGAGATTCAGGGCACCACGTCTTCGTCGCCGCAACCTCCGAGCGTGCGCTCGATAACCTGCCGCCCGGTATTCCCGTGCGGCGAGTGGCCCGGCCCTTCGACCACGAAGTGGTGGCCGGGCGATGATTGCCCGATTGTCCACCGCGGCATCGCTCGCCACTGACGCGCTGGCCTTCTACGTGCTCGCCGAATGGATGGCTTCGGGATATTCGAGCAGCAGCCAGCATGCCCCGGGTGCGTGGGCCTTTCTCCTCATTGCCTTCTGCGCTTTTGGAATTCCCCGGCTGGCCACCTGGTACGGGATTTCGGGTACCCGTGGCTACGTCCTCACTGCCGGCCTCGCCCTCCTCCTCATCTATGCCGTCGTTCGGCTAGAAGTAGCACGCGACCTGAACGTCTGGGATCTGAGCTGGATGACCGACTTCGTTCGGGATTCGCACAGCGCTGCGGAGACCGGGGGCCACGCGCTCATCGCAGCCGTGCTTTTCATCGCTACCTGGATTCGCGTCTCCTACCGCGCGTCGGATGAGATAGAGATGGAGAACATTCCGCGCTCCGTCGGCTGGGGATTCGTGCTCGTGACTGGCCTCGTCGTCTTCGGCGCAGGCACCGACCGGTCCGGCGAGATCGCCCGAGGCGGGGCGCTGTTCTACGCCGTGGCGGTGCTTGCGCTCGCCAGTTCGCAGCTGGCGCTTAGCGGAGTGACCATCGGCGACAAGCGTGCAGGGGGCGTGGTCACAGCCTTGCTGGTGGGCACCGCGGCGGTCAGCCTGGCAGCCCTCCTCGTCTTCGGCCTTCTCTTCGGGGTTCTCGCGCCGGTGCTCGGACCAATTCTCGGGTCGATCGTTCAGGCGGTGCTTACCGTGCTGCTCACGCCCGTCGCCTGGGTGCTCACCAAGCTCTTCGAACTCATCCTGCGGGATGCTAATCCGTTTGCGAACCTCGCCGACACCCTCCGCACGGGAGCGGGCGACGCCAAAGAGCCTGGTCAGGGTGAACATTCGTTCCTTGGTCAGGCGGCAATCTACGCCCTTCGCGCCTTTGCCCTGCTCGTCATACTCGCACTTGCCGGGGCCGCGCTCGCGCTGTTCATGCGCTTCCGGCGACGCCCGCCGCCAGGCGATGGGGCAGACGCCCGCATGAGCATCGCCGGGACGGCAGGCGACGACGTGCGAGCATTTTTCCGTTCGCTCTTCCCGCGGCGAGGATCGAAACACTCCACCTTCGCCAGCACCGAGACAACGCGACTTTACCTGGATGTGCTCGCTGAGGCCGAGGAGGACGGGACCGTGCGCGCCGCCGGGGAGACGCCCGCGGAGTTCGCTCCGACCCTGGCAGACCGCTATCGAGACGACGTTGCGCGAGAGATCACGAAGGCCTTCGAAAGCGCCCGTTACGCCGGCCGCGAACTCGACCCTCGGACGCTTGCCGAACTACGAGAACGGTGGCGTTCGGTGCGCTAATCGCCGCGAAGAGCCGGGGAAACCCCTAGAGCGTGAGGGCCCCGCCGAGACTATTCTGGGGCTGGCGGGAGGAAATATGTTTGAGTCTGCCTGGGCACGACGTTTTTTCGTCCTTCCGATGACGCTCGCCATTGCGGTGTTCGCGATCGGTGCCGCCGGCTTCGTCGTCACGGCCGGCACGCCATCCTATCGTCAGCGAACTGCGGCGCTGGCGGACGTGGTGTTCGCCAGCCCTTCGACGCAAGTCGACCTGGCAGCGGCGGTTCCCCCCTTCGTACTCAGCGCAGAACCAGAGATGCCGAAAGAGGCACCGATTTTTGCGGAGGCAGCCGTTCCGCAACGCCAACCAGCTATCGTGACCGTAATCGCGCAAGCGTCGCCGACGGCGTCGACGAGCGCTCGTACGGCCTCCAATCCGGTTTCGCCGACGCCTGACGCGACAGTCAGTGCGGCCGCCGTGCCAGACAGCGCGCCCGTTTACGCCGCTTCGGTCGCGGAGATCGATTCCGCAACCGCTTCTCCCCCCGCCGTGGTCCGGACAGCCCAGAAGGTCGCGCCCGCAACGACCACACCCCCTATCTCACAAGGCAACTTGGGCACCACGAGCGCGACCCCGCAGGCCACGCCCGCCGTCAGTGCTCCGAAGCGCGCCCCCGAAGACGGGTCCAACAGCGAAAAAGCTGGCGCCAGGGGTGCCGGGGAGAAAAGTGCTGGAGACCAGGGCGACGGTAACAAGGGACAGGGAGTCGCGAAGGCCTCGGAGCACCGGAAGTAGTGGCTTAGGCCGAGGGCGTGTGCGTCCATCGGCGCGCGAAGCTTGCACCCCCAGTCCCGATTTGAACCAACGTAACCACGACCGCGCACTCGGAGTGCTGCCAAACCGCCCGCCTGCCCGAGCGTTCCAACGTCGCGTAGGGTTTCCCCTGATGGGGTGTTTCACCTATGCGTTCGTCGTGCGTTTACAAAACTCGTCGGTTGTTAGGGCGATTGCCCGTTTTCCCCCCGCTAAAGTGAGGGGGTGACAAAGCAGACATCACCCACCGTCGTTTGTGCCTGGTGCGACCGCCTGCTGACGGCTGGTGGCGCAGCGATTTCGCACGGCATCTGCCGCCCCTGCGCCCGCTCGCTGGTCGCCAACCTCAAGACGAGCCCCCGCGGTGCGAATCTCGGGCTGGCGGCAAAGCGCCGGGTCTAGCTCGCGAACGCGGAGACGGCACCCCTCCGCATTCAGGAGGCCGCGAACTCCCGGCAGCGGATGGCGCGCAATAGGTCGTCGTTCGCCTCCCGCAGCATGCGTACGAGTGACCCCTGCTCGGCACCAAGTGTGGCCAGCAGCTTCTCGGATTGCTCCAACACGGAACGCTCCACGCGGTGTGCCGGGAAGAGCGCGCGAAAGAAGTCCGAGGCGA
>JBDSEP010000376.1:0-3058 GCA_039919985.1 Tepidiformaceae bacterium
CACGCGTCCGAGCGCTGCAGCACCGAAGATTGCGCGACTGGATTCGTGGCCTGTGTGGCCGAATTGCATCTTCTCGATCATCTCAATCCCTCGGGCGAGCGCGCCACCGCAAGGATACTCCCGCCGAGGCTCCACGTGTGCCGACCGGCCAACTTTCCAGGCCCCCGCGGAGTCCGCGGGCCTTCGCTCGAAGATGGTATCGTTCCAAGCGTCCATCCCGGACAGGAGGTGTGCCCTGGCTGAAGTACTTCTGTTCCATCACGCACAGGGGCTGACCGGTGGTGTGGTCGCGTTCGCGGACGAACTTCGCGAGTCGGGGCACACCGTGCACACGCCGGACCTCTACGAGAGCCGCGTCTTTGCAACGGTCGAGGAGGGGGTAGACCACGCCCGCCGGATCGGGTTCGGAGAGATTCTCGAGCGCGGAGTGCGTGTCGCCGAAACGCTGCCGCGAGAATTGGTCTACGCCGGCTTCTCGCTTGGCGTAATGCCCGCCCAAAAGCTCGCCCAGACGCGCCCGGGTGCCAGGGGCGCGCTACTGCTCCACGCCGCGTTGCCAGTGGAAGAGTTCGGACTGCGCTGGCCCGATGGCGTGCCCGTCCAGGTGCATTCCATGGATGCGGACCCTTACTTCGTTGACGAAGGCGACCTCGAGGCTGCGCGCGCGCTCGTCGCATCCACTGATCAGGCAGAGCTCTTCCTCTACCCAGGCAACAAACACCTCTTCACCGATAACTCCCTGCCGTCGTACGACGCGGAGGCCGCAGCGCTCCTGATGCAGCGGGTTCTCAGCTTTCTCGCCAGCGTCGCCGGTTAGCGAATCCAGGAAGCGTCGCCTGACCGCTAGACTCGCACCCCAGGACCTCCTTGCTATTCAGCAGCTCTATGCCCGCTACAACCACGCGATCCATGTCGGCGACGGCGCGCTTTGGGCGAACTGCTTCACCCTAAGCGCCACGTTCTCCAATACACGCGAGAGCGTCACCGGACGGACCGCACTCGCGGCCTACGCCACGGAGTTTTCGAAGGGCCGTCGCGCCCGATATTGGATAAACAATCTGCTCCTCGAACCGCGTGGTTCCCACGCCCAGGGCAGCTGCTACTTGCTCATCCTCCATATCGCGGCCGCTGGCGACACCGCCTCGATCCAGCTCACCGGCGTGTACACCGACGCCATTGCGCGCACCGAACACGGCTGGCTGTTCGAAACCCGGCACGTTGCCGCGGACCGCTAGGCAGCCCCGGTATTAGGCAGATATCTGCCTATTGACAACGCAGATATCTGCGTATAAGTTCGGGGCATGAAGCGAAAACCTGGCACCCTGTTGCCGATCGAAGTGTCAGTCCTGCGCGCTGGGAGTCAGCTTTTCAGTGAAGGAATCCCCGAGTTTCATGGCTACGCTGTGGCGAAGGTAATGCGCCAGGCGGAGGCCGTTCGACAGCTAACTGCCCACGGCACACTCTACCGGGCTCTCGATCGAATGGAGATTGCGGGACTCCTGGAGAGCCGCTGGGAGGAAAACACAGCTGGCATCGACGGCCGACCGCGGAGGCGTCTCTACCGGCTGACCGCAGTCGGCGAGAAGGCGCTCCAGGCTGCTAACACAGAGGACGGACAGAAGCAGTCGGCGTTGCGCCCCGGGCTGGCATCCTCGTGAGCGCCAGAAGTGTCGGCCGCCCACCGCTGACGGGCGGCTTCGCGTTTGCCCTGGTCCGAGCTTGGGTGCGTTTGTATTCCATTGGCATGACCGCCGAGCGGCAGGAGCGGCGGCGATCGGAGATTGAGTCTGACCTTTGGGAAAACAGGGAGGACCGAATGGCTACGGGGGCTGCGCCCGCCACCCTTAGCTTGGAGCTGATTGGGCGCTGCCTGCGGGGCGCGCCCGCCGACGTGTTATGGCGCTACCAGATGGAGGGACCTGCCATGAATATTCATTTTTCGATCGACCGAATAGCCGGAACGCTTCTGCTTGGAATGGTGCTTTTGTTGCTCATTGGCTCCTCGATCGGGGGCTACGACCCCGCGCGCGAAGGCTTCGATGGGGAGCTACGGCGGGCCGCGAGCGTGCCGGCCGAAGCGAACAGAGTGTTGTTCACTGTGAGCGGACTTGGGCTGATCGTCGCCGCCGCGGGGCTGACGAGGGCATTCCGCGACCGCTCCCCGATGCTCGCGCACCTAAGCGGCGCCGGCCTAGCCGCCGCGGGCGCGCTGACCCTGATTTCGACGGCACTCTATGGGGCGTTTGTCAGTCTGGCCGACGACTACGTTGCGGGCGAGGGGGCTGTGGCAATTCAAGCCTCTGCCGAGGCCCGAACAATTCTGCTCGTAATGTCCTCCACCATGGCGATGGGCGGGCTTCTCGCGGTGATGAGCGTGTGGAGTTTGGCACTGCTGGCGGCGCGCGAAAAGTTGGTGCCCAGTTGGCTTGGTGCGTTAGCGCTTTTCAGTGCGGCTGGCGCGGCAATGGCGATTGGTGGCTTCGCCACTTCAGCCAACGATAATCTGGAGTGGCTCGGCGGCGCTGTTGCAGTCCTCGCCGGAGTGCTCTGGCTGATCATTGCGGGCGGCGGGATCGTGCTCGGTGGGAACGCGCGTAGCAGCGAGCGCTCGGCGGTTCCCACACCCATTTGACTCACGTGCCGCTTCGGAATCCGGTCCCCGTCTCGCCGCCAACCTGGCTCAGGATCAGCGCGATCATGAGGCGGGTCGCAAGTCGTTTCGTGCCTGTGCTCGAACGGGCGCCTGTAGAACCGGACGGATTCGCTTACGATGCGTCTCATCCCGGCGCAGGAGATCCGTATGGCACGAATCCCACTACCCACCAGAGAGTTGTTGCCCGAAAACTTGCAAGAACGATGGGACCGCACCGAGGCTCGTGGGCCCGTCCTCAATATTCAACGCGTCTTTCTCGCTAACCCGGACATTCGGCTGGACGCCTTCGGCTTGTGGAAGGCCAGCGGTCTCCTCCCGCGTTCTCGTGAGCTTGTTATCCTCCGGGCCGGGTTTCGAAAGCAAAGCACGTACGAATGGCACCAGCACGTGCGAATCGCACAGGCC
>JBDSEP010000318.1:0-2857 GCA_039919985.1 Tepidiformaceae bacterium
AGGGCTTCGCGCACCAGCGACTCGGGGACCGCCCAGCGTTCGCAGATGGCGGCCGCGACGAACGGCGAATGTGTGCGCGCGAAGCGCCCGGCGAGGCCCTCGAGCGCGGCGCTTGTGGGCTTCAGAAACACCTCGGGCAGACCTTGAGGAACGGCGACACCAAGGGCATCGCGGTAGCGTCCCGCGTCCTCGATCGGAATCCAGCGCTCTTCGCGGCCGATCCTCACCACGCAGGCCCGGTGGCTCGCTTCCAGGAGTTCGAGCCATTGTTCGGCGAGGGGAGGCTCTGTAACACGCGCTTCGAGCTCGGCCAGGGTGAGGTCCCCGAGGCGGCGCAGAAGGTCGTGAAGCTGGTCCTCGTTCCGCACTTTCCGACCATCTACGAGGCACTGGAGCTCGAGTTCTACCTGTGTGAGGGCGTCCGGGTCGAGCAGTTCGCGAAGCTCATCCTGGCCAAGGAGGTCCCGCAACAGGTTGCGGTCCAGCGTGAGAGCCTGCGCGCGACGTTCGGCCAGCGGAGCATCGCCTTCGTACATGTAGGCAGCCACATAGTCGAAGAGCAGCGAACGCGCGAAGGGCGACGCCTCCCGTGTTTCGACGGTGACGGCGCGGATCTCCCGGCTGCGCACCTGGGAGAGGATTTCGATCAGGCCCGGCAGGTCGAAGACGTCGCGCAGGCACTCGCGATAAGTCTCCAGGATGATCGGGAAGGAGCCGTAGCGGCTGGCGACGGCGAGGAGATTCGCCGAGCGCTGGCGCTGAAGCCAGAGCGGAGTGCGAGCACCTGGCCGCCGGCGTGGAAGGAGCAGCGCGCGAGCGGCGTTTTCCCGGAAGTGGGCGGCAAAGAGCGCCGTGTTCGAAAGTCGTTCGAGCACCATCTCTTCCACGCCTTCGGGGGATGGGAAGAGCGTTTCGACGTCTGGCGGCTCGTCTCCCCCGGCAAAGCGGATGGCAATGCCATCGTCGCTCCAGATGGTTTGCACTTCGAAGCCGCTGCGGTCGGTCAGCGTTGCCTCGATGGCCTGCGCCCAGGGGGAGTGCACCCGCCCGCCAAAGGGCGTGAGGATGACCACACGCCAGTCGCCAAGCTCATCGCGGAAGCGCTGGACGACGATGGTGCGGTCGGTCGGCAGAACGCCGGTCGCGTCCTTCTCCTCAGCGAGATAGGCAAGGAGGTTGTTGGCCGCGCGCTCGTCCAGGTCGTGGACCTTCTGGAGGCGCTCGATAACGGCGTCGCCGTCCTTCATCGCATCGATTTCGCGCGTGAATCCACCGATGGCACGCCCGAACTCCAGCGGGCGCCCGATTCCGTCGCCTTTCCAGAAGGGCATTTTGCCGGGCTCGCCAGGGGCAGGGGTGACGATCACCTGGTCGCGCGTGATCTCCTGTACTCGCCAGGTTGTTGCGCCCAACATGAAGGTTTCGCCGGCGCGTGTTTCGTAGACCATCTCCTCGTCCAGCTCCCCGACACGCGGGCCACCAACGCCGAGGAACACCCCGTAGAGGCCGCGATCGGGAATGGTCCCGGCGTTGACGATGGCTATCGTTTTCGCGTCGCGGCGGCTGGAAAGGACATCCGTCGCACGGTCCCAGAGAATGCGTGGCCTGAGGTCCGCGAATTCATCGGACGGGTACTGGCCCGCGAGCATCCCCAACACGCTCTCCAGCACGTCGCGCGTGAGTGTGGCGAAGTTGTAGGTGCGGCGGACAAGCGCCTCGATCTCGTCGATCCGCCAGTCGTCGACAGCGCACATGGCGACAATCTGCTGGGCGAGTACATCGAGCGGGTTTTTTGGCACCTCGGTCCTCTCGATGAGTCCCTTGTGCATGCGCTCGGTAAGGACGGCGCATTCCAGGAGGTCGCCACGAAACTTCGGGAAGATGCGGCCCGTACTCGGGGCGTCCACCTGGTGGCCCGCGCGGCCCACTCGCTGCAACCCGCGAGCGACGGATTTTGGGGACTCAACCTGCACCACGAGGTCGATGGCGCCCATGTCGATCCCCAATTCGAGCGAACTGGTGGCGACCAGCCCCGGAAGCAGCCCGGCCTTGAGCTTCTCTTCGATCTCCGTACGCTGCTCGCGAGACACCGAGCCGTGATGCGCGCGGAGCAACTCTTCCCCGGCCAACTCGTTGATGCGCGCCGCCAGCCGCTCAGCCAGCCTTCGGTTGTTCACAAAGATCAGCGTCGACCGGTGGGTGCGGATCAGTTCGAGTAGTTGCGGGTACACGGCTGGCCAGATGCCCTGGGCGCCTTCGTAGCCAGTGCCCGCAATCGTGCCCGGCTGCTGGTAGAGCGATGGGTCCACGTTCGCCATGTCCTCGACCGGGACGATGACTTTCAGGTCGAGTTCCTTAGAGGCGCCCGCGTCCGCGATTCTTACCGGCCGGTCGCCCCCCAGGTAGCGAGCCACTTCCTCGAGCGGGCGCTGGGTCGCCGAGAGCCCGATGCGCTGTGGTTCGTGCTCGGTCAGCTTCTCCAGCCGTTCGAGGGAGAGGGCGAGGTGGGCGCCGCGTTTCGTCCCCGCCATCGTGTGGATCTCGTCGATGATCACGGTGTGTACCGTGCGAAGCACGTCCCGCGAACGCGAGGTGAGCATCAGGTAGAGCGACTCCGGAGTGGTGATGAGGATGTCCGGCGGGTCGCGGCGGATCTCCTCGCGCTCCTTCGTGGGGGTGTCGCCGGTGCGCGTACCAACACTTATCTCCGGGAGCGGCTGGCCCTCGCGCGCGGCGGCAATGCGCAACCCGGCCAGCGGGCCACGCAGGTTGCGTTCGACGTCGTAGGAGAGCGCCTTAAGGGGCGAGATGTAGAGGACCGAGACGCCCTCGCGTTTGGCGGAGCGCCCATCTTTGT
>JBDSEP010000025.1:0-5459 GCA_039919985.1 Tepidiformaceae bacterium
TGTCGTAGAAGTCATCCAAGCTCGTCGGGTCTTTCGTGCTCATCTCTCGCTGATCGTAGCGCGGCGCAGGTAAAGAGGCGGGCCACCGCTACGAGTCCAACCCACTGGACAAGTCCACGAGCGCAAACGAGATGACCCCTTCGGCCGCCAGCTTGCCATCGACTGTTGCCTTCACCTGACCCTTGCCGATCGGCCCGCGCATCTTTTCGAGCACGAATTCCAGGCGGAGCTGGTCTCCGGGGACGACAGGCTTACGAAAGCGCATCCGCTCGATTCCGCCGAACAGCGGAGTCTTGTGTGCCATGGTTACGCCCTTGAGCAGAGAGATAGCTGCCACCTGCGCCAGTGCCTCAACGATGAGCACTCCCGGCATCACCTTTCGACCAGGGAAATGGCCTTCGAAAAACCATTCGTTGGCCGTCACATTCTTGATGCCGGTCGCGCTTCGGCCTTCCTCAATCTCGATGATCCGATCGACAAGGAGGAACGGAAAGCGGTGCGGAATGATCTGCTCGATTTCGTCAACCTCGATGATCACCGTGTGTGAGCCTGCTTCCCGGTCTCAACGCCGCGCCCTTCGAGGAACGCGAGGAAACGGTTCACCTCCCTCTCGGGGAAGGGGATGTCGCCAATCTCGTGGTCATCGGGGTTGCCAAGCCCGTGGTAGTCGCTTCCACCAGAGGTTGCGAGGCCAAGCCTCGCCGCCAGTGCGCGGTGCTTCTCTACGGTGTCGGGGTCGTAGTGCTTGTAGTAGGTCTCGATGCCGTCCAGCCCCCAGCCCGCGAGCTCAGTGACGGCCGCCGGGTAATCCTCGCCGATGTAGATCGCGTGCGCCACGAACACCACGCCGTTGTTCTCGTGGATCATCTTGATGGCGTCCGCCGGCTCCAGCTTCTCGCGATCAACGTCTATCGCCTTTCCGTTGCCGAGCCAGAGGTCGAACGCTTCCTGCACAGTCGCGACGAATCCGCGCTCGACCATCGCGCGGGCTACGTGCGGTCGTCCTACCGTTGCTTCGCCGGCAATCGCCAACACACGCTCCAGTTCGACCGGCATTCCATTCGCGTGGAGCAGGTCCACCATTTTGCGTACCCGGCCAATGCGGCCTTCGCGCTGCCAGGCTAGGAACTCCTGGAGCGCCTTCGATTCGATGTTCATGCCGAACCCAAGGAGGTGCACGTCGGCCTTGCCGAGGTCCGTGCTCAGTTCCATTCCCGGGACCAGCCGGAGCCCCAGGCGTTTGGCGGCCTGCTTCGCTTCGGCAAAGCCCTCGGTCGAATCGTGGTCCGTGAGGGAGAGCACGCGCACGCCGCGGGCAGCAGCGGTCTCCATCACCCAGGTCGGCGGGTGCACGCCATCGGACGCGGTGCTGTGGAGATGGAAGTCACCGATCGCCATCAACACACCACCCGGTCACAGCGAACGATGCTGGTGGCGCGTTTTGTCTGGTCATCCGCCTCGATGAAAACTCCGTTGACGTTCGCTGCGCCGGTGGCGGGGGGAAGGCGTGTCGGCATCTGCGTGATGAACCGCGAAAGGACCGCCTCAATCTCGTCGCCGATGACCGAATCGCGAGCCCCACACATGCCCGCGTCGCTGCAGAACGCCGTGCCCCGCGGCAGGACTCGGTGGTCGGCAGTTGGCACGTGGGTATGCGTTCCGACAACGGCGGTCACTCGGCCGTCCAGGAACCACCCCATCGCCTGCTTCTCGCTCGTCGCCTCGGCGTGAAGGTCGACGAAGATGAAACGGTTGGCGCCGACCTGTTTGACCGCCTCGTCAACCGCGCGAAATGGGTCGTCGTAGTCCGCCCCCATGAACGCGCGACCAATGATGTTGATTACCGTGAGTTCGCCCGCCTCGGCCACGCCGTGTCCCGGCGCACCGGGAGGGTAGTTCAGTGGACGCGTGATTCCGCCGGTGGAATCCAGGTATTGATAGACGTCTCGATGCTGGAAGGTGTGGTTTCCGCCTGTGATGATGTCGATCCCGCAATCGAAAAGCTGCTCGGCGTGCTTCTCCGTAATGCCGCGGCCGCCGGAAATGTTCTCACCGTTCGCGACGACATAATCCAGGGCGAGTTCGTCCCGCAGCTCGGGCACAATCCGGACGACGGCGTCCCGACCGCAGTTCCCCACGATGTCTCCGAGGAAGAGCATGCGCACCGCTAGCGCGCGATCTCGGTGGCCCGCGTCTCGCGGATGACCGTCACCTTAATCTGCCCGGGGTACTCCATCGTCTCTTCGATCTGCTGCGAAACGTCTCTCGCAATGCGCATCGCTTCTAGGTCGTCGACTTGCTCGGGCCGGACGATAATTCGGACTTCGCGGCCCGCCTGGATAGCGAACGCTTGCTCCACACCTTTGAACTGCTTGGCGATGTTTTCAAGCGTCTCGAGTCGCCGGACATATGCTTCGAGGGATTCCCGACGGGCTCCAGGGCGCCCACCGCTGATGGAGTCCGCCATCATGACGATGACGGCTTCGACAGTGCGGGGCTCCACCTCTTCGTGGTGGGCCTCGATGCAGTGGGCGATCGCCTCCTTCACCTTGAAGCGGCGGGCGATCTCCGCGCCAATGATTGCGTGCGTGCCCTCGACTTCGTGGTCTACCGCTTTGCCCAGGTCGTGCAGAAACCCCCCGGCTCGAGCAATATCGGCGTCTGCCCCGATTTCGCGAGCGATCATCGCGGCGATGTGGCCGGTTTCGATCGAGTGGCGCATGACGTTCTGGCCGTAGCTGGTGCGATAACGCAATCGCCCGAACACCTTCAGCACCTCGGGATGGAGGTTGAGGACGCCCGCCTCCACGGCAGCCGCCTCGGCAGCCTCTTGCATCGTCGATTCCACGTCGCGCTTCGCCTTGGCCACGGCCTCTTCGATTCGCGTCGGGTGAATCCGCCCGTCTTGCACGAGCATTGTCAGCGCTTGCCGGGCAATCTCGCGACGCACCGGGTCGAATGCGCTCACTGTCACCGCATCCGGGGTGTCGTCGATAATCAAGTCGACGCCGGTCGCGGCCTCGATCGCGCGGATGTTGCGGCCTTCGCGACCGATAATGCGGCCCTTCATGTCGTCGCTCGGGATCTGGACGACGGAAACCGTGCTCTCGGCTGTCACTTCAGAGGTGTAGCGCTGAATCGCGGTCGCCAGGATCTTGCGCGCCCGGACGCCAGCGGTGGCCTCCACTTCCTTCTCAATTTCGCGCACCTTGCGGCTCGCCTCGTCGCGAATCTCGATTTCTACGGCGGCGAGCAACTGCTCTCGCGCATCGTCCATGGAGAGGTTGCTGACGCGCTCTAACTCGGTCGCCTGGCGATGGCGAAGCTCTTCCGCTTCGGAGCGCAGCGCGTCAATCTGATCGCCCCGTTGGCGGACCGCCTGCTCGCGCTGCTCCAGTGCCTCGGTCTTACGGTCGAGGTTCTCTTCCTTCTGCGTGAGGCGCTGCTCGATTCGGGCGGCCTCGGTTCGCCTTTCGCGGACTTCCGCCTCCACATTGTTGCGCAGGGTGAGGGTCTCTTCCTTTGCCTCCAGCACCAGTTCTTTTTGACGCGATTCGGCCTCAGCGAGTATCCGGCTGGCCTGCTCCTCTGCCTGTTGCAGCGATGTTCCATCGGAACGCCGCCGGGCCATGAAGCCCACCAGCGCGCCGACCAGCAATCCCACGATGAGGCCGACGATACCAATTACCGCCGGCATTTGAGTTCTCCAAAGTTATCGAAGCGTGCGACATTAACGGATCAAGCCCCCGGCTCGGGCCGATGGGGGCTAGGCGAATGCTACTCTCGTGCGAAGCGGAGCGTCAAAGCGCCGCGGGCCTCCGAACGGCCCCCGGCGGGCGGCCACGCCACAGCCGTTTAGGCCGTCGATTCCCCGGCATCAGCGACTTCCCCCGCGGCCAGTTGGGCACGCTGCGTCTCTTCCCAGGCGAGCCGCGTGGCTTGCGCCGTGACGTCGTAGTCGAAGCCCCGTCGTCGGAGAAAGCCGCCCACCTTGGCGGCGAAGCTGTCGTAGTTCGAGGTTGATGCCCGGCGCGCGCGGTCGAGCGCTAGCTGAATGGCGGTCTCCCGGTCATCGATATTCTCGGTCACGTGTTCGACGGCCGCCATCTCGATGCCTCGCCCGAGCAGTTCGTAGCGCAGCATCCGACGCCCTCGTGGTGCCAGTCGGCGGCGGTCCTCCACCCAGGCTCGCGCGAACTTCTCGTCATCGAGCAGCCCGGCCCTCTGGAGCCGACCAATCTCTTCGTCCACGGCCGCTGGCTCGATTCCCCGCATGGCGAGGCGCGTGCGCATCTCGGTCTCGCTGCGTGCTCGATGAGAGAGCAGGCGCAGCGCCGCTTCGTGGGCGTTCACGCGGTGTTCTGCGCCGTCCAGCGTTTCGAGTAGCTCCGGGGTAGCCGGGTCCCCCACGGCCACGCAGGCGCGCTCGCAGGCTTCGTCGCTGAAGACGAATTCACGGCCGTCGGTGAGCACCACTAAGCGTTGTCGGCCGCGCGCAACGCTTCGGATTTCGGCTACGGAAGGTGTACTGGGGGGTTCGTCCATGAATGTGCGGCGTTGTTAGCGCGCCGCTACCGGTTCTCCCGTGGGTTTAGGTTGGGCACTCGGAAGGCCGGCCTGGATGCGAATCTCCGTCTCGATCTCGTCTCGCAACTCAAGATTGTCCTCGAGGAAGGTCTTGGCGTTCTCTCTGCCCTGGCCAATCCGCAGGTCGCCGAAGCTGTAGAAGGCACCGTTTTTCGTAAGCACGGCGTACTCCACGCCGAGGTCGACCACGTCTCCGGCCCGGCTAATCCCGCGTGGCATGGCGAACATGATATCGAACTCTGCCATTCGAAACGGCGCGGCCACCTTGTTTTTGACGATTTTCGCTCGAACCCGCCGACCCACGACGTCCGTGCCCTTCTTGATCGATTCCACCGCCCGGATGTCGATGCGCACGGACGAGTAAAATTTCAGCGCACGGCCGCCAGGCGTGACCTCCGGGTTGCCGAAGACGATGCCCACCTTTTCGCGCAGCTGATTGATGAAAATCACTGAAGTGCTCGTGCGCGAAATCGTGGCCGTCAGTTTGCGCAGTGCCTGAGACATCAGGCGGGCTTGGAGACCGACGTGGGCGTCGCCCATATCTCCCTCTATCTCCGCGCGCGGCACGAGCGCGGCGACGGAGTCGATGACGATGACGTCCACAGCGTTCGAGCGGACGAGTGCTTCGCAAATTTCGAGCGCTTGTTCTCCCGTGTCCGGCTGGCTTACGAGCAGGTCCTCGAGCTTGATCCCGAGATCCCGGGCGTACGCCGGGTCCATCGCGTGCTCGACATCGATATATGCAGCCGTCCCGCCCTTCTTCTGCGCTTCCGCCATGATGTGCTGGGCGAGCGTGCTCTTCCCGGCAGACTCAGGGCCGAAGATTTCGGTCACCCGACCCTTCGGGATGCCGCCCACTCCCAGCGCAATGT
>JBDSEP010000106.1:0-7289 GCA_039919985.1 Tepidiformaceae bacterium
AGGTCCCGGCAAGTTTCGCGAGCGTCGTCAGGTCGGGTGTGGCAGAGATTTCGATGAAACCGTAGCGCTGCGACACGAGGGTTAGCCGGGCAGCGCCCGCCGTCTGCGTGAATCGCACCATGTCGTCTCGGAGCGCGAGGCTAACTGGGAGACCCTTGGCGTGCCATTCGCCGGAGTATCCGCAACCTTCCGGGAGCTCCTGTTTGTCCCGCCGACCGCACCACTCATGGTTATTGCCGCTCCCGTCGGTCCAGTAGCCGTCGAACGTGTCGCCATCTACCTGCCGCAGGAACACGAAGTGGTTCGTCGGCCCATCGAAGGTCCCCAGCAGGTCGTCTCCATCCGTGTCCCCGGTGAGAGTGTGGAGGGGATTGTCTTTGAGGTAGAGCGTGTACGTGCCGGTCACATGGCCATCGGTTTCGATCAGTTCCATGCGGGCGGAATTGGTCCACCAGATTCCGCTAAAGCTCGCGAATGATTGACCCGTGGTACTGGCTGTAGTCGGCACACCAGGCCCGGGACCCGGATTCGATCCGCGGTTGGCGAAGATTGTGGCAGCGACGACGGCGAAGAGGCCGAGAGCGCCCAGTCCAGAGGCCACTGCCCAACCACGACGCCCGAAACGAGTCGACCAGCGGCTGTCGCCAGGGCCCGCCACGGGATCCACTGGCCTGACAATCTCCCCGGTGCTTTCTTCTGCGACGGCACCTTCGTGGCCAACCGCTGGAGTCAGCGGCGCGTGCTCCAGGTCTCCGGATTCGGTCGGTGTGACTTCCGGCAGGGGCGCAATGTGAAAGATGGGGCCGCTTCCCGAACGCAGGTAGAGGACGGGAGTAGCCCATTCCGAGTCGTTTTGGCCCGCGAATATGCTCTTGCGCGCCTCGCTAACTGCCGCCTCAACCGGATAGCCGTCAGCGAATGCGCTGTAGAACTCGTGAGCGAAAGTGATTGCCGCTTCGTCCGTAATTTCGAACTGCATCGCCACGACGGCCGGGACGCCCTGTTGGAGCAGGCTCTGCGCTACCCCCGCGAACTGGTCCGTAAGCGATGCCTTCGCGCCGTCACAGGCGTTCAGCACTGCGAGCCGAAGCGAGTCGGCGTCGCGCAGGATGGACGAGAGGTACGTGGCGCTCACTTCGCTGCCCCGCCCGCGCTCATCTTCAAAGACCAGCAGGCCATCCTGGCCTTGCTCATCGAATCCTCCGTGCCCAACGAAGTGAAGCACGTGATAGGTTCGCCGCAAGGCGCGTTGAAGTTCCGCAAGGGTGGGGATTGTGAGCCGTTCGAGCGTGATTTGACCCCGAGCCTCGATGTCGCGAACGGCTTCCTTCAGCTTGCTCCACTCCGTTTCTACATTGAGCGGCGCAAAGTCGGTCGGACTGGCGATCACCACCAGTACCTTCACCGGAGGTACCAATTCGTACGGCCGTTCGGTACCCGGTACATCGAGGAAGCGGACGATGGGCGAATCGACGGAGAGCGCAACAAACCGCCGCTCAAGCGGGTCGAACAGGAACTCCCATGGAATGTGGACGAGCCCTGGTGCCGCAGACAATCGGAGGCGAATACGCAGGCCGGTGCCGTCACGTTCCGCCAGGCTGAGGCTCGCGCGGTAGGCACCAGCGACATCTCCAGTCATCATCGCCTGAAACAGCTTGGAGCCGAAGTCGCGCACCGGGCTCAGGTCGCCGGATTCCAAACGCCGGGTGCTACGGCCGCGCTGGCCGAGCCGCAGAATAAAGTTCTCCAACTCAAGGTCCGAAAACGGGAGCGTGACCTGGGCTTCGGCCTGTCCACCGGGCGAATCGAGTACGCGCACCTGATAGGAAGTGCCTTCGGCCTCCATTTGCAAATCGAAATTCTGGTACGGACGGTCGGTCAGTTTCGCGCTCGGCGCCAAAATGGGCGAGGTGGTCGCATCGTATCAGAACAGCCTGCCACCCAATGTAAATTCCCTGGCGCATTGCCGTTGACGCGGATGGCGTATTCCTGCCGCCGCGCTCGAGCTATTCTGGGACGCAACCTGCGACAGGAGACTGCTCGTGCCCGGCACACTATTCTTTGTACATGGTACCGGCGTCAGGAAGTCGGACTACGAGGCCACCCTCGACGACATCCGTGAGGGCTGCGCGCGCGAGCCGCGCTTCGCCAACGTCGTCATCGCGGACAACTGCCCCTGGGGCGAAGACCTCGGTACCAACGGCAAGCTCGTCGAACTGACGCTTCCTCCGCAAGACCGCACGCGTGCCCTGGCCCCGGCGTTGACTGCCGACCAACTGGAGCTAGCGCTCTGGAGCATCCTGCTCGAAGACCCGCTCTTCGAACTCCGCATTGCTTCGCAACAACCGCCAGAGCCAGGACTTTCGATCGGTCGCCAGCCGCCAGACGTTGCCGCAGAGGCAGTGCTGGCGCGAATCATGGCCAGCCCACCGGCGGCAGCAGGCGTGCCAGGCGCCCGGATCTCCGCCGGCGCGAAATCGCTCGGTGCCGCGCCCGAGCTCTCCGCGGCTGCCCTGGCCGCAGGGACCGCCGACGACCCCGAATTGGTGCAGATCGTGGCGCGGTCGGTGGTCGCTTTCGCTCTCAAACCGGTTCCAGGCGAGGTTTCCCGTCCGGCCGCGGCCTTGGACGGGGCATTGCGCGACGCGGCCGTCGATGCGGTGCGGACGGCGTTCGCCCCCACTACCAGGGGCCTGCGTTCGTGGGTCAAGGACAAAGTGACCGACACGATCAAAGGCATAGCCACGGACCGCTTGGTTGACCGCCGCGCGGGACTGACCGGCGGCGCACTACCGACAATCGGCGACATCTTCTTCCACCTCCGTCGGGGATCGATCTTTATCGACTACGTCGCTGAAAAGTTGGCTGCGTGGCCAGAGCCGATCGTTGCCGTGGGCCACAGCCTGGGCGGGGTCATCCTCGTCGACCTACTGAGCCGCGGCACTCACCCGCCGGTGGCGAAGTTGGTCACCGCCGGTTCCCAGGCGCCACTCTTCTTCTCCATGGATTCGCTGGAGACGCTGCGGCCCGGCAACACGCCATCGCCCCCCTTCGTCCCGTGGCTCAACATCTACGACCGGTCGGACTTCCTCTCGTACCTCGCCGGTGAAGTGTTTGGCGAAAACGCAGCGATCAAGGATGAAGAGGTGCGTTCTGGGGTGCCTTTCCCTGATTCGCACAGCGCGTACTGGAAGCAGGCCCGGACCTACCAGCTCATCTCCAATTTCTGGCCGTAGGAGACAACCTTGGCGGACGCAACGAAGAGCTGGGCCCTCGTGGTCGGCATTGACCGCTACAACGATGACACCGTGCCGCCTCTGGACGGGGCGGCGGCGGATGCCCTCGCGGCCGTGCAGTGGCTCCGCCGTCTCGGCGTCCCGGACACGCAGATCCTGTTGCACACGGTCGCCTCGCCCACGACCGCCCCGGCCATTGCCGCCCTCGGCCTGCCAAACGGTTCGACCGATGCGTCGTTCGACGCCATCGATGCCTCCCTGGTGACCCTCAGCGAGTCGGCCGGCGACCGGCTCTACGTCTTCCTCGCAGGGCACGCTGTCTACGAGCCTTCCGACGGTCGCCTCTTTCTTTGCCAGGACTTCGCGAATCGAGGCGCGCTGACGACCAAGACGCTGGGAATCGATGCGCTCGCACGCTATCTCCTGAGCTACCCCTTTCCTGAGCAGTTCCTGTTCATGGACGGCTGCCAGAACTTCTCCTACTCGGCGGCTAGGCGACGGAAGTTCCGGACCGCGCTGGACGGGACGACGGTTACTCCGGACGAAGCGAACAATGGCCTCCTGACGGTTTTCGGGGCGTCTATGGGCGAACTGGCCCAGGAACGCAATGGACGGGGCGCGTTCTTCGGTACGCTCCTGCCCGCACTGGACCCGGCGTTGCTTGCCTCCCTACCGCCGCAACAGGGGCTCGGCCGGGCGATTACCCTCGACTTCCAAACGGGCGAGAGCCTGATCGACCTCGAACAGCTCGTCGGTTGGGCACGTGAGGCGATGCAGGCCGCCGGGGTCAACCAGACGCCGAACTGCGTCAAGCTTGGAAGAGCGGCTTCCGGTGCGATGCCGCTCCTTCGCCTGTCCCCGGCCGGCCTTTCGGAGGTTACCATCGAGCTTTCGCCGCCGGGTGCCGCGGCTGATGTGGGCGAAGTGACCGTCACCTGCGACGACATTCAGGCGCGCCGCCGCCAACCGGCGATTGGCGCCACGACCGTCTCTTTCCCGGACCGATTCCGCATCCCGCTGGGGATAGCCGCGACCATCGTTTGCCGCGCGAAGCCGGGCCAGAAGATGGTGCCTGCATGGGAGCGCGTGGATGCTACCAGCCCACAGGTCACCGTTCGTTTTGAGGTCGAGCCCGCTCCCGCCGCCATGGCTCGCGCTGAACCAGCGCGCCTGCGCGTCAACCTCCGCCAGGCTGACGGGTCCCCGGCTTACGAGATGTCGGGCGAGCTCTACAACGGATTGCAATCGGAATTTGGGCCGGCGCCGGGCGAGAACGTCACCCTCTCCCACCACGAAACGGGTCCAGAGTTCGCCGTTGTGGGCAACGGCGAGGCCGATCATCAACGCGTGGTGGAGATCGCTGCGAACTGGTCGGCCCGCCTCAACGTTGAGTTCGCGCCGCGAAACATTAGCGCTGCCACCTCCGGCGCGAGCGGAGCCACCACAGGCGTGCGATTGCGCTTCCCCGACGGCGTAACGGCCGAACAACTGGCCGGCCCGTCGGCTGCTCTTTCTTTCGTGACCATCCGACCGCTCGGCGATTCGACACAAGCGGAACCACCGCCCCAGTTCAGCGTCGCTGCCGTTGCTGGGCAAGAGGTTCGTTTGCCGGCCGGGCCGGTCTCCGTGGAACTGGACCTGCCGTGGGGGTCGTGGTCACATGTCGTCAACATCAGGCCCTCTGGGATGACTCAGGTCGAACTGCCTGCGAGCGTTGGTTCAGCGCCTCTCCGCCTCGCGCTCTCCGGCGAGAGCAAGTCCGGAAGGCGACGTATCTTTGGGGCAGGCGAGTGGGCTACTGGCGCGCCCACTGGCTCCACGACCGACGCAGGCGGGACGAAGCGCGCGGAGCTTGTCGCGATCGCTTCGCCTGGATTTGCCGCATGGGCGCTCGCCGCACCGGGTAACGACACTATGGTCAGCCTCGCCGCGCCTGTCACTCTGCGCTTTCCGCTATTCGGCAGCCGTAACTTCGCCGTGGCCCTTAATCAGGGGCCACCCCGCGTCGAACCACTTTCAGATATCGAATCGCCGGAGTGGGATCTGCTCGTCGGAGCTGGGCGGCTCGATGTGCTGGAACCGGAGCAAGCCCTCCGGCTCGTCGGTGACAAATGGTTCGATGAACTCCTTGGTCTGGCCGGCGCGTACGCGATTTACGCTCAGCTCGCGCGCGATCCGGCGCGCTTCGGCGCCTTCCTGGCGACGGCCCTGGTCAACCTCCGCGAGCGGTTGAACCACCAGAGCCCCGACCTGCGCCTCTTAGAACTCTCACTACTACGCAATGACGATCAGCGCGATGCAGAATTGACCGTCCTGGCGCGTTCCGGCGCGGTCCCGTTGTTTCGCTGGGGCATCCCGCTTGCCCTGGACCTCCTGTCGGGGTCGGCTGCCGGGAGCGGGACTCGGCGAAAGTGGGAGCGCCTACTCACCACATACGATGAGGCATCTTCCCCTGCCTCAGCCTGGACCGTGATCGTTGGCGACGTCGCCGGGTAACGTCTGTGGCGGCCGGCGCAGGCGAAGCGATGGGTGCCCGTAGTAGAGGTACGCCAGCGCGGTTGCCGAGGGAGAATCTTCGCCGAAACCACCGCGTTCCGCGCGCATCACCTCGGCCGGCGGCGAGCCTGCGAAGGCCTTTTCGTAGAACCGGCTGGCCACGCCGCGCGCCAGCGCGTCGTTGATTGACCAGAGCGGCGCGATCACTCCCGAAGCGCCCGCGTAAAGGAAAGCTTCGGCCATACCGGCATAGTCGCCCAGCAGTTTGGAACCGGCGCCCACTTGGCAAGCGTTGAGGAAGACAAACGGCGAAGATTTCAGGGCGAGCCCCTTGACCTGGAACGGGTCCAGCGACGAACCATCGACCAACACGAGGCCGTCCGTTGTGCTGCGGGGGTCGTACACTCCGTGCACCGAGAAGTGAAGCAAGTCAGCAACGGGGTCTCCGCCCAAGCATCGAAGCACCGCGCGCGGCTCAGCGGTAACGGCGCTGCCGCCGTAGCGTTGGCAAAGTTCCGCCGCTTCGGCCTCCGCGTCGAGCAGACGGTCCCATCCCGGCTGGTCGTAAACGCCTGAAACCACCGCCATGCGGCCGACGCTCACTTCCAGAGGGGCGGGGAGCTTCGGTCGCCGCTCGGCCAGCACCCATCGGCCCACCGAAGCCTGCGCTCCGAGGAAACGTGAATCGACCGCTTCGGTGCCCAACGGCTCGTCAACAATCGCCAGCTCCCAGGGCACGTACGGCTCTTCGGAAAGCAAGAAGATCGTCGGTGGGCGAGACTCGGCCGCAACCAGAGTAGCGACTGCCCGCAGCAGAGCCCAGAACTCAACCGGCATCTGGTCCGCGATCGTCAGCCCCACTCCAGTCAGGTAGGCGTGCAATCCCGGGTTGCCTTCGTGCACCGAGATCCCAGTGATCAGTTGGCGGACGAAGCTCTCGGGCTCGTCACCAATGTCGGTGACCACCGTCTCGTCGGGAAGGTCGAGCTGCTTGTGCGGAGAATCGAACGTCCACATCAGCTTGCCGCCCGATGTGGACGCCGCTTTCTGGATGCGCACTGTGAGGTCCGCTGCCGTGGCTGCAACGGGAATGGCAATCTCCACGCCTTCGTTGGCGACCGTCGGAGGCACCGTGGCCTCCGCAAGCGCAGCGCTGCGGACCACCGCCACAGACCGCACCGCGAGCCCCATGGTGTGTCCATTGACGGAGTAGACGGCCTGCACGGCACCAGCAACCACGTGCCGCTCCTGGAGATCCGGAGTGAGGTGCAGACGAATCGAGGGGTATGGCGTATCGGTGGTCACTGCTAATGCATTGCGCCATGTCTCACCAGTGGCCAACGTGAAGCCGTCCGCCACCAGTTGAATGGTGAGTACGTAGTCGCCGACGCTGGTTGGCGGTCGGACCAGTTCGCCGCCACTCACGCCTTCCTGCTGTTCGGCCGCAAGCCCGACCAGTAGTTCGAACGGTTCTGCGGCCACCACCACTTCGGGGCAGTTGAGCAGTGCGAAGGACGAACGCGGTGGGTCGGGCGATTCGTCGCCACCGGTCGTAGC
>JBDSEP010000132.1:0-4984 GCA_039919985.1 Tepidiformaceae bacterium
GCGACAAGCAGGAGCGCGGTGAGCGCGAAGGTGAGCTGCACCGAGCTGACGCTGAGGAACTCAGGGTACTCGACCCCGGCGCGCTTCCATCTGCTCTGGTTCTTCTGGAGATGGAGGCGAGCCACGAGGAGCACCGCGCCGAAGAGGAAAACGAAGAAGGCACCGCTCGGCTGGCCCTTCTGGAAGCTGATGTTGGCGAGCAGCACGATGCCACCGGGAACGATCGCCAGCCAAGCGTTATGCCAGCGGTAGATCGCCCACGCGGCGATGTAGGTGCTGAGGAACCCAAGCGCGTTGACGAGGGTCACAAACGGCAGGTTGTCGTTGCTGATGTCGCCCGCCCGGACGACGCTCAACCACTCGCTCATGCGCAGCCGGAAGTCGGCGACCCGCTCGCTCAGGGTCACCCCGTCGGCGTAGCTCTGGGCAACGAGCGCGACAACCACGATTCCGGCGACCAGGCCGAGCGGGTGTACGGCGACGGCAGGCAGGCGTGTGCGAGCAGCGATAAGCCCAACGAGGAGGCCGAGCATGACTGCCGGGATCATGCTCGGCATGTTCCGCACCCAGTGCGCGTTGTCGATGGAGACAGCGACGCTCATGAAGGCGAAGGCGGCAATCACGAAGGTGAGCCAGTCTTCCCAGGACATGACGACCTGCGGGGCAGAGAGCGCGAAGTTCCCGAGCCTGCGGCCTGGGGAACGTTCGATCGGGACGTTTATCCCTGCCATATGCCCACTCCTGTCGATGACGGGCTGAGCGCCAGGCTGATGTCGTCGCCCTTGTTCACGACGTAGGTGAGAACGTCGCTGGCCGCGAGCTGGCCGTACATGAGGAGCGCCGAGCGGTCGCTGCCGAAGGTGCCGGGATCTACGAGGACGACAGCGGAGCGCACGCCGCGCTGGGTGAGGGACTGGATGGCGGTGAGCCAGTGGTCGTCTGTCGCAGAGGTGACGATGATCAGCGTCGTGTGGCGACCGAAGCGGCGCTGCTCCTCGGTGAGGATGTTTCCGAGCGGGGCGTCGCCCACGGAGTTCGCTGTGGCGAGCGTTTCGAGGATGCGCGTGAGCTGCTGACTGCCACGTTCCGGCTCGAGTACGCGCAGGTCCTTCCCGAACGAGATCATGCCGACCGGGCGATTGTTGACGAGGTAGTGGCGGGCGATGCTGGCAGCGATGCGCACGGCGTACTCCTCGGTGCTTTCGTCGCCGCTGCCGGCGGCGATGCGCTTTTCGAGGTCCAACACGACCCAGATGTCGCTTGCGGGATCCATTTCGAAGGTCTTGACCATCAGTTCGCCGGTGCGCGCGGTGCTGCGCCAGTGGATGCGGTTGAAGGCGTCGCCGGGGTGGTATTCGCGGACGCCACCAGCGTTCGGGGTGACGTAGTGGGTGCGACGGCGGAATCGCCCCTCGCCAGGCAGGTTGGCTGGCGGCGCCTGGAAGTGGGGCAGTTCGACGACGGGCGGGTAGACGAGGATCTGTGCCGGCCCACCGAGTTCGCGCACACGCTTAAAGATGCCGAAAGGGTCCGAGGTCGTGATGCGCAGGGGGCCCCATTCGTAGAGCCCGCGGCGAGTGAGCTTCGTGGTCACCATCCAATTGCGGCTGCGCCGGGGCGGGAGAATCACTACCCGGCGAGAGCGGTGGCCGGGAAGGTCGCTCGGGTCTTCGGCCTCCACCCAGACCTTCGGAAGGACGTCGCGGTTGCGAATCTCGATGACTTCTACCGCCTCCTGACCCACCTGACCGCGCAGCGTGCGGCGCTCCACAGAGGCCTCCACGTGGCGGGTATTCCACCAGGCGAGCAGCCAGCAGGCGGGGATAGCGAAGGCGATGACGTAGGCCAGCCGGAAGAGGAGCCAGAAGCCAGTGCCGAGCGCCACGGCGACCGCGAGAATGAGCAGAATCGAGACCAGGGTAAGGGTCCGATGTTCGCTGCCGAAGAGGGTCCTCGCGAGGCGCCGCATGGGGTGCTGTTACGCCCTTGCCCGCGCGCCGGGGACGGGCACTCGCGCCAGGCAGTTGGCGACGACATCGCCAACGGTGACACCCTTCACCTTCGCTCCCGGGCTGAGGATGATGCGGTGGCCGAGGGTGACCAGGGCGAGTTCCTTCACGTCATCCGGGGTGACGAAGTCGCGGGCTTCGAGGAGCGCCTTGGCCTGCGAGGTGCGAAAGAGGGCGAGCGAGCCGCGCGGGCTGGCACCGAGGTAGACGGATTCGTGTTCGCGGGTGGCGTTCGCCAGTCCGACGATGTACTGCTTAATCAGCGGGTCGACGTAGATCTCTTTGACGGCGCGCTGAAGCTGGAGGATCTCGGTCTGATCGGTGACTTGCTTGATGGTCTCCACGGGATGCGT
This sequence comes from Tepidiformaceae bacterium, assembly GCA_039919985.1. GTDB lineage: Bacteria > Chloroflexota > Dehalococcoidia > Tepidiformales > Tepidiformaceae > PNKC01. The sequence goes on from JBDSEP010000132.1 coordinate 2,363, forward strand.
GATCTGCTGTTGATCCAGCACGAGCACTTCATCCGTGGGACTGGGATAGCCGAGGAAGATGCGGATAATGAAGCGGTCCACCTGCGCTTCCGGGAGTGGAAACGTACCTTCGTACTCGATCGGGTTCTGGGTGGCCATGACCATGAAGGGGGCGGGCATCTTGTGGGTGACGCCGTCCACGGTCACCTGGCGCTCTTCCATAGCCTCCAGAAGCGCGGACTGGGTCTTCGGCGTGGCCCGGTTGACTTCATCGGCGAGCACGATCTGAGCGATGATCGGACCGCCGCGGAACTCGAAGTCGCCAGTTTTCTGGTTGAAGATGGAGACGCCCGAGATGTCACTGGGGAGGAGGTCCGGCGTGAACTGGATGCGCCGGAATTCGCAGCCGGTAGAGACGGCGATGGCACGGGCGAGCATGGTTTTGCCCACGCCGGGGACATCTTCGATGAGCATGTGCCCGCCGCAGATCAGTGCGGTGATGGCGAGGCGAAGCTCGCGCTGCTTGCCGACAATGACCTGCTCCACATTGGCGATGATGCGCTCGGCGATAATTCGTGGTTCTTCCACTCAGCACTCCAGGCACCGCATTGCAGCGGGAAAGATGGCGCGCTTTAGGGCGCGGGTGATTTCGAGCGGATTATAGCAAGCGGGTCGATCGGGAGGGTTAAGTTCGCAACGCGATCTTAGCGGCGTGGCGCCCTGCCGAAGGCTGCGTTGGGCGGCGCACCGCAGTCCACCGATCGGCTACTATCCCCGGCATGACCGCGAAACCCGGAGCCCAGGTCGATCTGGCGGACCAGCGTTCGGCGAGGGAGCCCGCGAGCTATTTCCGGGAGGCGCGCGCGGTCGACGGCCCCGTGCAGTGGAGCGACGCCCATCACGGCTGGATGATCATCTCCTACGAAGAGGTCGAGGCGGCCTTCCGGGAGCCGGCGACGCTCTCGGCTGACCGCGTGGGACCGCTCGAACGCATTGCCCATAGCCAGCCAGAGGCTTTCCACCGGGTCGTGGAGCTGCTCCGCGGCTGGATGATTTTCCGAGATCCTCCAACGCACACCCGCCTCCGCGAGCCGGTGAAGGCGGCATTCACGCCACGGCGCGTGGCCTCGTTCGAAACGCGCATTCAGACGATCGTGAACGAGGTGCTCGACGGTATCCCGGAGGGGGAGGTGGACCTCCGCGAGGAGTTTGCGGCGCCAATTCCGGGCTACGTCATCGCCGCGATCCTGGGCGTCGACGGGAGCGACCGCAAGAACTTCCAGAGTTGGTCGCGGGATCTTGCCCACATCGTCTTCTCAACATCGCCGGGCTCTATCCCGGAGGACGCTGTGGCCCGCTCGACGGCAGGCTTCACGGCGTTCTTCTCCGGGCTAATCGATCGCGAGCGGGCCAACCCTTCGGGTTCGATCCTTTCAGCGATCGCCAACATGGAATCGAGCAGCTTGGACCAGATGGAGCTCATCGGGGCGTGCACACTGCTGCTCTTCGCGGGGCACGAAACGACCTCGACGCTCCTAAACACGGCGGTCGGCACGCTGCTCGAGCAGCCCGAGCTGCTCGCCTTCGTCCGCGGCCACCCGGAGGCGTATCCCACGTTCGTCGATGAGATATTGCGTACGCAGGGGCCAGCGCGCTCGATGGTGCGCAAAGTAGCGGTGGCGCACGATCGTGGCGGCAAAAAGCTCGAAGCGGGCCAGACCGTGTACATCTGCATTGGCGCGGCGAATCACGACGAGGCGGTGTTCGCCGATCCGGCGCGCTTCGATCCGCTGAGAGATCCGAACCCGCACTTCGGCTTCGGCTGGGGGCTGCACTTCTGCATCGGTGCGCCGCTGGCCCGACTGGAAGCCGGGATCGCTCTCCGCAGCTTCGTCGAGCGCTTCCCTCTTTTCGAACCGGTTGGCGTTACCGCGCCGCTCCGAGGGAGCATCCTTGGCTGCGGTCGGGACGCCGTGTTTGCGCGGCTCGGCTGGGGATAGCAGTTCGAATCGCAACGCCGACAACGCATCAATCCGGCGTGGCTACGGCAGCGAGTCCGGTAGCAGCTAGTGACGAGCGTGGTACTGTCCACGCATGCAGGTGGCACTGTTCGACCCCTGTTATATGGCTGCCTTGCGCCCGGAGGATGCGGGCCACGCGCGCGACGTGCTGGAGGCCCTTGGGGACTCCGTAACGCTCATCGATGGGCGTTGCTGTGGGCAGCCCGCCTACAACAGCGGCTTCCGCGATGAGGCTCGCGCCGTAGGCCGGGGGCTGTTGAAGGCGGCTCAGCAGCACAGCGCGATCGTTATTCCCTCCGGCTCGTGCACGAGCATGGTTCAGCACTTTCTGCCAGGGCTCTTCGCCGGTGAACGTCGGGAGGGGGCGCAGAGTATCGCGAACCGCTTTTCAGACTTCGTTACTTACGTCGCGAGCCACCCGCGTCTCGAGAGTCTCGTGTTCAAGCTGGACGGCGTGGTGGCCTACCACGATGCCTGCCACGGGCGGCGCGAACTGGGCGTGACCGCGGACGCCGTAGCTTTGATGGCGCGCATTGAGGGGCTCGAACTGCGCCGCCTGAGCTTTGAGGGGGAGTGCTGCGGATTCGGCGGCGCCTTCAGCGTCAAGCTGCCCGAAGTCTCC
>JBDSEP010000151.1:0-3177 GCA_039919985.1 Tepidiformaceae bacterium
AAAATCGACCCCTGCCTCTCGCGCGTCTGGCGGTTCGAACAGACCGGCGAATGCCACCAGCTAATGCAGGATAACCGCCACCCGGATGGCAACATGGTGGTCCTCGTGGGCGCGAAACAGGAAGGCATGACCACGGTCAGCTAGGCTCAGCGAACTCGATTTGAGCCGTCGAGCCGCGCGGCTCGCGGTTGTGCGCCGAGGCCGTGGCGGCGACCGAATCCACGTCCCACGCCATCGGGCTACAATCCTTGGGCTTGGCCGTACCAACAGTGCCGCCGGGCAGGGCTCTGGTTTTCCACGCGCAACGGTCGTGTCCGCAGAGCCCCCAGCTACTCAGGAGAGGAACAATTTGACCGACCAACAACAGCTCACCACCGCAGCCGGTATTCCTATTGGGGACAACCAGAACTCCCTCAGCGTGGGCCCGAGAGGGCCGCTTCTGCTGGAAGACTTTCAGCTGCTCGAAAAGCACGCCCACTTCAACCGCGAGCGAATCCCGGAGCGGGTGGTACACGCCAAGGGCGCGGGCGCCTTTGGCTACCTGAAGATGACGAAGGATGTTACGCCCTGGACTAGCGCCCGCCTCTTCAGTGAAGTTGGGAAGAAGACCGAAGCGTTGCTCCGATTCTCGACCGTTGCGGGCGAAAAGGGTGCCTCCGACGTCGACCGCGACCCGCGCGGGTTCGCACTCAAGCTGTACACGGAAGACGGCAACTACGACATCGTCGGCAACAATACCCCGGTCTTCTTCATTCGCGATGGCATGAAGTTCCCGGATTTCATCCACACACAGAAGCGCAACCCCCAGACCAACCTCAAGGACGCAAACGCCGCCTGGGACTTCTGGTCGCTCTCACCAGAAGCACTGCACCAGGTGACCACGCTCTTCTCAGACCGCGGCATCCCGGCATCCCACCGCCACATGCACGGCTTCGGCAGCCACACCTTCAGCTGGATCAACGCAGCTGGCGAGCGGTTCTGGGTGAAGTACCACTTTCTCACCCGGCAGGGCATCAAGAACCTGATGGCGGATGAGGCTGCCGAACTCGCAGGGAAAGATCCCGACCACTCGACGCGCGACCTCTTCGAGGCTATCGCCCGCGGCGATTACCCCGCCTGGCGCGTCTGCGTCCAGATCATGCCGGAAGCTGAGGCAGCCACCTATCACATCAACCCGTTCGATGTCACCAAGGTTTGGCCGCACGGCGACTACCCGTTAATCGAGATTGGCGAGCTCGTGCTTGACCGCAACCCACAGAACTACTTCGCGGACATCGAGCAGGCCGCGTTCGAACCCTCGAGTATCGTGCCCGGCATCGGCTTCTCCCCGGACAAGATGCTCCAGGCGAGGTTGTTCGCCTACCCGGACGCGCACCGCTATCGCCTCGGGCCGAACTACCACCTGCTTCCGGTGAACGCTCCGCACGCCGCCACCGCTCGCAACTATCAGCGCGACGGCGCGATGCGAGCCGATGCGAATGGTGGCCCGAGCGTAAACTACGAGCCGAATAGTGCGGGCGGCCCCGTTGAAGGCAAGCAGTACAACCCGGCTGCGTACGGCGGTGAGCTGGGCGGTGAAGCGGCCCGCTGGAACCACCGCGACGGCAACGACGACTATAGCCAGGCCGGCGATCTGTTCCGCCTGCAGGAACCGGACGCTCGCGAACGGCTGATGTCCAATATGGCCGGCCACATGAAGCCGGCCCGGCGGGACATCCAGATTCGCTGGATCCAGCACCTGCTGAAGGCAGACCGCAACTACGGCGAGGGCGTGGCGTCGCGACTGAGTATCGCCATCGGCGAACTCGAGGACTCGCCAATCGCCGTTCCCGCAGGCGGCGAGTAGCGGTCCAGCGTCCAGATTCGCGGGGGAGCGCGGCGCGAATCTGTAGCTCCTCCGCAGGTCATCCCCGCGGCGGTCAGCGCACCCGTTCGCCAGTGAGGCGACGGAACTCGAAAGTGCCGATTGCGAGGAAGGCCGCAGCAACTACGGCGAGCACCGCCACGGGCGCCAACAGGCTGCTTGCCCAGCCGTCGAGCACGAGCGTGCGCATGGAGGTGATCGCGTAAGTCAACGGGTTGAAGCGCGCGATCACCTCCATCCATTGGGGCATGGCGTTCAGCGGGACGAAGGCGTTGCTCATGAAGAGGAGCGGCAGGGTGATGAACCCGGTGACCGCAAAGAACGTGCCGTGATTCGCCACCCGGTAGGCCATCGCCGCGAAGATGGCGGTAAAGGCCAGCGTCAGCAGCCCGCAGATTCCCAGGATGAGGAGCACGGCGACCGGCCCGGCGGCGATGCGCACGTCCAACGCAAGGGCCACGGCGAGCATGATCACCACCTGCGCCGAATTCAGGCAGAGCTGGAATACGAAGCGGCTGACGATCACCGTGCTGCGGGCGATCGGCATGCTCATGAGCTTGTCCAGATAACCCGTTTCTTTGTCCCACATCAGCGGCATCGCTGAGCTCACGCCGTTGCCGACGATTGTGAAGGCGATGATCCCGGGCAACATGAAGGCGATATAGTCGTCCGTGCCAATCACGCTACGATTCACTGTGCGGCCCACGCCAGTGCCGAAGAACACCATCCAGACGGCAGGCTGAATCAGGTTGAACGCGAGGTTGAGGCGGTCTCGCCGAAGCTCGATCCACCAGCGCGTTGCCAGGGCCTGTACCTCCTGGTGGTAGTTTCTTGCGCCTTCGAACGAGCGCGAGGGCTGGGATAGCGCCGGCTGTTGGATGACTTGAGGGCTGGTCATGAGTTCACTCCGTGGGCCGTAGTTCGTGGCCCGTGTGTAGCAGGAACACGTCGTCGAGCGTTGGCTGGCTGTAGCTGATGCGGTCGAGCGTAAGGTTGGCGTCGGTCGCGACTCGCATAATCGCAGGGATTGCCGATGCGCCGTCCGCCACGTGCACAGTAACGTCTCCGGGCACACTGGCCACAATCCGCAGGACCCAAGCTTGCGACTCCAGAGCGGCCTGCAACGCCGGGCCAGAACTGGTGCTGACTTGCACGATATCCGCCCCGACGCTGCGCTTCAGCGCGTCCGGGACGCCGGTGACGACCATCTTGCCGTTGTCGATGATCGTTAGACGGTCGCAGAGGCGGTCGGCTTCGTCCAGGTAGTTCGTGGCAAGCAGAATGGTTACTCCCCGCGACCGGAGCCCACGAAC
>JBDSEP010000169.1:0-3695 GCA_039919985.1 Tepidiformaceae bacterium
TCTCGTTTTTCGTGAGGACGACGGTGTCCCAGAGTGAGCCGATCGCCTTTGGCAGCGCCTGCCATGGGTAGTACGAGACGGACTCGCTGTAGGGAAAGAGCAGCTCAGCCCTGCTACAGGTGCCCGCGTCATCGAAATCGATGCAACGAGAGGGCGCGGAGATGCGGATGCCGGTTGGTCCCTGGCCAGTTGGAGGGTGCCAGCGGGCGAAGACCTCGGCGGTGAGCGTGGAGCCGGCCCGCGAAACAACCCATCTCTGAGTCTTCCCGAGATTCAGGCGGTTGGCGTAGATCAGTTCGTTCGTGTTCTTTACTTCGCGGCCTTCCACTTCAAGCACACGATCGCCGGGTTGGAGGCCCTGCAAGGGGGCGGAGCCGTCGCGCATTTCGCCGCTGATTTTCGCTTCGGAGGCGGGCGATCCGGCCGCCACCTCACCGACCTGTGCACCGGCCAGGGATCGTTCACGGGGGACCATGAACCCAACGGCGAGAAGCAGGATTGCGAGCACCAGATTCATGAAGACGCCCGAGAACATCACCGTTAGACGCTTCCAGCGCGGGGCGGCGGCGAGGGATCGCGGATCCGTGGGGTCTTCCTCGCCAAGTAGGCGGACGAAGCCACCGATGGGGAGCCAGTTCAGAGTGTATTCCGTATCGCCGCGGCGAAAGTAGGTGAGCGCCTTGGGCGGGAAGCCGATGCCAAATTCGAGCACCTTAATGCCGAAGGCCTTGGCCGCGAGAAAGTGGCCAAATTCGTGGAGGACGACGAGGACGAGCAGCAGCCCGATGAAGGGCACCGCGGCCCGAAGAATGGCGACGCCATCAAAAGCGAGGAAGATCAAACACCTGCTCCGATTCGGGATTCGTGGGCATGCCTGCGCCCTTCGGCATCCGCCGCGAAGACCGCCTCGAGGTCCGGGTCTGGGGTGGATACGTGGCGTTCGAGCGCAGATTCGATGACGCCCGGAATTTCGGTGAATCTCAGCTGACCGCTGAGGAAGCGGTCGACGGCGACCTCGTCGGCGGCGGCCATAACTGCGGGGTAGGTGCCGCCGCGCTCTCCAGCCTCCATGGCGAGGCGCAAACAGGGAAAACGGAGGAGGTCCGGTTTTCCGAAGTTCAGCGTACCTATGGCGGCAAGGTCCAGGGCAGGCGCGGGCGGCGTTGCCATCCTGTCGGGGTAGGCGAGAGCCAGCTGAATCGGCAACCGCATGTCGGGCACGCCGAGCTGCGCTTTGACGCTGCCGTCGCTGAATTCGACGAGCGAGTGGACGATCGATTCACGGTGCAGGACCACTTCCACCTTCTCCATGGGGACATCGAACAGCCATGTTGCTTCGATCGTTTCCATCCCTTTGTTCATCAGGGAGGCGCTATCAACAGTGATCTTGCGACCCATCTTCCATGTGGGGTGGTTAAGTGCCTGTTCAGCGGTCACGGCGGAGAGTTGGGAGTCATCGAAATCGCGGAACGCGCCACCGCTGGCAGTGAGGAGGATGCGACGGATGGTGTGACCCTCTTCGCCCCAGAGGCACTGCCAGATCGCAGAGTGTTCACTATCCACAGGCAGAAGTTTTCCGCCCCCGCGATTCATGGCGGCACGCACCAGGTTGCCGGCCATCACCAGCACTTCCTTGTTGGCAATGGCTACGGCACGCCCGGATTCCAGGGCAGCTAAGGTTGGGGAGAGCCCGGCAGCGCCCGCCGTACTGACCAGCACCAGGTCGGTTTCGCCTGCCACGGCCATCTCGTCCATAGGAACGAAGCTGGCACCGACCGACCCGATTACGTCATCGAGCGTGGCGGAGCGCCGCTCGGCGTATACGTAGCGGGGGCGGAACTCCACTACCTGTCGAGCGAGTTCATCGCAGTTCTGCCCTGCCGCGAGGGCAACAACGCGAAAAACTTTCGGGGCGCAACGGATGACATCGAGCGACTGCGTACCGACGGAGCCGGTGGAACCAAGCAGAGCGATGCCGCGGGGGGAGCCTGTCACGGGGAAATGGTATCGCTTTACCAGCGCCCGAGACAGTGAGCTTCCTGTCGGGTGGGCGGCCGGTGAAATCCTGTGCGAGCTTTGTGCGTTCGCCCTGTCACGCCTACGATCGGGGCGTGACGGCTCATCCGGCTGCGTTCCTTGCGGAGGCGCGGCGCGCACCAGGCCGGTCGCTCATATCGCTCGGAGTACTCATCGCGCTGGCCATCACGCCCGCGATCTTCGCGCCCGCGCTCTACGACGACTTCACGCTGCCCAAGCAGGCAAGCATCCTGGTGGCGGCTGCCTGCATCCTCGCTGGACTGGCGATGGAGGGCGAGTTCCTGCCGCGGCATCGAGCGGCACGACTGCTCTTGCTCGGGTGGGTGGCCCTGCTTGTGGTGAGCTTCGCGACAGGGATCGACCGGCGCGGGAGCTTGCTCGGCTACTACCAGTACCGCCAGGGCCTCCTGACGCAGTTCGGGTTCGTGGCACTCTTTCTCGGCGCGGTGAGTCTCGCCCGAAGACCCACCGCTGCGTGGCCGGCGTTTGCGGGGCTTCTGGGGCTGGGCTGTGTCACCTTCTACACCGCGGTCCAGTCGCTAGGGTTGGATCCCGTAAACTGGTGGACCGACACCTCGGTGCGCGCGATCGGCACTATCGGCAACGCTAACGAGCTCGGGGCGTACGCCGTGATCGCGCTGGCATTCTGCGCCCTCGGACAGGGTCGCTCACCGCGCGCCGAGATGACCATCACCACCTTCGTGGCGGCGTGCTCCGCCTTCATTCTGCTCGAATCCGAAAGCCGCAGTGGCCTGCTGGCATTGGCGGTCGCCTTCGTCGCCTATCCCATCGGGAGTGTGGTGATTCGACAGCCATGGCGGGCCTGGTCTCGACGCTGGCTGTTGCTCGCGTGTGGAATCGCGGTGGGGGCGCTGCTCAGCCTGGCTGCGGGGGGCGCGGCCGGTACGGCTTCGCGCGTACAGACGGGCCTCCATCAGCAGGAGGCAAGCGGCTCCACGCGGATGGAGCTCTGGAAGGGCACACTCGCCACCATCTCCGAGTCGCCGCTCTCCGGTTTCGGACCAGATGGGCTCCACCTCGCCTTCCCGCGATACCGGCCCGCAGACCTGGGCGGCGCCTTCCTCGATTACGACCTCGTAGCGCAGAGTAGTCACAACGCCGTACTCGACATTGCCGCTAACGAGGGTCTGCCAGCGCTGGTCGCGATTGTCGCATTGCTCGCTCTGGTCGCCGTGCGATCCGTGCGCCACGAGCGGACGAGCCGCGGCGACAGCGGGGTCCCCTTCCTGTGGGCTGCCCTGGCGGGCTACGTCGCCTTGACGATGCTCAACCCGGTCTCGCTGGCCGCCCACGCACTCTTCTTTCTGCTTGCGGGCACGCTCCTTGGCCGCAGCGAGCGGCCGCTGCCTCAACCACTCGCACCGAAGGTTCCGGCCCGGGCCAGGCTTCTGTTGGCCTCCCCCGCGGTGGTGGCGCTGGTCGCGATCGCGATCCTGCTGCCTACTGCAGACTTCGTGGCGAACCGCGCGTGGGAGCACTACGCCCGCGGCGAATTTGCGACGGCGGCAGGCTACTACAAGTCGGCGAGCAAGCTTCTGCCCTTCGAGCGTTCGTACGCGGAGTCGGTCGCCGATTCCTGGCTCGCTGCGGGCGTGACCGAAGGCAGGCCCGCGCTGCTGAAGTCGGTGTCAGCCTAT
>JBDSEP010000214.1:0-4717 GCA_039919985.1 Tepidiformaceae bacterium
TATCGCCGCTGTGGTGATCGCCTGCCCTGATGCCCTCGGCCTCGCTACCCCGACCGCTGTGGCGGTGGCGACGGGCCTGGGCGCCCGGCAGAAGATCCTGATCAAGGACGCGGCGACCCTCGAACGGTTGTCAGCCGTCACCGCCATAGTGCTCGATAAGACGGGCACTATCACCGAAGGCAAGCCGCGAGTGGTGGAGCTCGCACCGGCGGCGGGCTGGGAGGAACGCGATCTGCTGCGCTTCGCAGCCGCGCTCGAACAGTCATCGACGCATCCGCTGGCAGCGGCGATAGTGAACGCCACGCACGCTCACGAACTGCACGAACTGCCTGGCTTCGAAGACGCCGAAAACGTACCCGGTTACGGTGCGAAGGGAACGGTCGAGGGCAAACAGGTGCTGGTGGGCAGCCTCGATCTGCTGCGTCGTGAGGGCGTCGATGCCGACGCGCTCGAATCACGAGCGAACGAGATTGCGAGCGCCGGCCGGACCGTCGTAGCGGTCGCGGTGGGTGGCATCGCCGGTGGCGTAATCGCCCTGGCGGACGTCGTCCGGCCCAGCGCCGCAGGGACCATCGAGGGTTTCAAGAGGCAAGGGATCGAGGTCTCCCTGCTTACCGGCGACAATGAGGGTACGGGCCGCGCAGTCGCCGCCCTGGTGGGCATCGATCGCGTGTTCGCGAATGTAAAGCCTGGCGACAAAGCCGACTTCGTGCGAAAGCTCCAGTCTGAGGGGAAGGTCGTCGCAATGGTGGGCGACGGCGTCAACGACGCCCCTGCGCTGGCGGCCGCGGATGTCGGAATCGCGATTGGAGCCGGTACAGACGTGGCCATCGAGACGGCCTCTGTGGTCCTCATGCGCAGCGACCCCATCGATATCCTGAAAGCGATCGTGCTGAGCAAGGCCACCATTCGCAAAATGAAGCAGAATCTCTTCTGGGCCTCCATCTACAACTTGCTGGCGATTCCACTCGCGGCCGGTGTCCTCTACGACAGTACCGGCTTCCAAATCCGCCCGGAAGTCGCCGCTCTACTCATGTCGGTCTCGTCGATTATCGTCGCCACCAACGCGGTCCTCCTGAGGGGCCGCATGGGGTTTTGCGTCCCCACGGCCCGAACACACCTCTCCCCGCAGGATAATGTCCCGCGAAGAGGGTGGTGCGAGCCTTGGGAACGGACCTCGTACCCGGTGTTCAGTTGCTACGACGACTCCAGCTGTAAAGGAGGGCGCCGGCCGCGGAGCAGATGAGCACGGCGAGCCCCGCCGAAACCAAAACGGACCCAGGGGCAGCGAGGCCAGGCTGAGCGATGGGCATGGCGCCATCGCCTGTACGGGGCGCGCCCGGCGCCACGGCGGCCGGGGTTGTCGCGCCCGTGGGCGCAGCAACCGCGGAAGTCAGCGGCTTGCCCGGAGTGGCCACCCAGGTAAGGACGAAGGAGGATTTCTCCGTCCCCGAATTGGCCATCCAGCCCGCCATCCCCTCATGCATCACTGCTTGCTGTCCGGCGCGGAACGTGTCCACTGCGGTATGGTCGAGGTAGCCGAAGTCGGTCGCGCCAGAGAGCATTGAGAACAGGTGAAGCTCGTTCATCACATGATTTCCGGTCTTGAATCCCGCGTCGTACTGCGTCGAAACCTGGATGATGTCGACAGTGGCTGGGGCATTGGAAATGGTGCGGCGGGCCAGGGAAACGAGCGTCACACCGCTGCTGTTCGGCTGGGGCACGCTTGCGACCGCTCCCACCGGCAGAAGCGCAGAAACAAAGATCCGGGCCCTCGCGGTTGAGGTGTTGCTCATCGTGAGTGCGGCCCCGGCAGGCACGGCCACGCCCTTGCCTCTTGCAACCGACTCCGACTTGTCCCCGATCTGCACGGTCAGCTCGCCTTCCAGCACGGTGAGGTAGTTCGGTACGCTCGCGGTGTTGGTGCTCGCCTTTGCCCCGGCGTTGAAGTCGATGATGCCCTGCACGAGGTCGAAGGTGGACCCCGGGGCCGCAACGCCCCGGAATGGCACATTAAAGCTGGTTTGTTGTGGCGGCTGCTGGCCGACTGCAGTCCCGAAAGCTGCCATTGCGAACAACAAAGCGGTGACGGTGGCGACGATTGATCTGTTCACGCTGTTCCTCCTTCGATTTGGCTGGCGACCCGCCGGGCGGCGCGGCTGTTCTGGCCGGCGTCCGGCGAGTCGACCAGCAAGGAGGACGCTAGAGCATGGTGAAGACGCGCCGCTTCCGTAGAACTGCGTAGATTAACGGACGGTGACGGTGAGGTGCGTTAGCCGGACGGCTACGTAGTTCGGCACCGTGCCCTACGGCTCGATTGAAGCCAGGCCGTTTGCGAAAGCGTAGCTTGCGGCCTGGGCGTGACTGTGCAGGCCCGTCTTCAGGTACACGTTGGCGAGATGACGCTCGACGGTGCGGACGCTCAGCACCAATTCCCGGCCGATCTCCTTATTGCTCCGCCCGTGGGCGATGAGGACCAGAACTTCGACCTCGCGGGGCGTCAATTGGTCTGGCAACGCGACGGGCTCTTGCGGCGTGACTAATCGTTGTTCGAGCGCGGCCAGCCGATCAAACCACGGCTGACCGGCCCCAATGCGCGAGTACACCGAACGAGAAGCGTCGAGCTTTTCGCCGACGAACCTTTGACGGTTTCGACCGCGGTAGGAGCGGCCCCGCGCGAGCGCCCACAACTCAAATGCCTCGGCTTCGTCCCACGGGAGCGTCAGGCGTCGAAACACCCCAATGGCCCGAGCGAAGTCGGAATCGGCCGCTTCGCTTTGCCCGCCAACGGCGGCTGCAACAGCTTCGGCGAGGGCGAGCCGACCTCCGAGGCCCCGCCAATCCTCTCCGCCCGCGAGAATCTCGCGACAGCGGGCTCGGTGAGGTTCGGCTTCCGCAGGCCGGCCAGTCTGTGCGAGCAGTAAGGCCATCTCGGCGCGGGCAAAGAATTCGTACTTCACCGCGCCGCTGCTCAGCGAGATCCACAGTGATTCTTGCAGAATCGACTCGGCCGACTCGAAATCTCCGACGATGCGACTTAGCCGGAACAACCAGCGGTTCACAAAGACGAGAGCCCCGCGACTGCCCTCCTCGCGAAACTCCTCGGCCCCCGCTCCGCCGAGTTTGATGCCCTCCTGCGCTTCGGACCAACGACCATCCCCCCAGGCCAGCAGCGTCCGGGCAATGCCTCCCGCGTTGGCCATGGGGTTCAAGGTCTCCGCCCCGGCTTCAGCGACTCCCCGAAGCGAGTCGAGATCCCCGCAGAGGAAGAGATCGTAAGGCAAGAACGGGGCGAAGATGCGTCCCTGGGGGTCGCGCACACGTTCGTGTTTGACCCTGGCGGGCACGGGATCGTTCAGGTCCAGGATCTGCCATCCGGAACAACCGGTCGTGAGGTTGACCAGCCCCCTCCGCGTGTGCGCTCGGGAAAACTGAATCGAGCCTCCACCGGCTTCAGTCTTGAAAACGTCATTACTGCTGTAAGCGAGCAACAGTTCACGCCATCTCAACGCCCATTGCGTGGGCCCGCCGGGGTTGTCTCTGAGCGCGAGCGCTGTTTCGGAGGCAAACTCCTCCATCGCAAGGCCTTCGGCTAGGTGGCCTTGCAAGCCCAGGTGGTGCCCCTGCAGATGGTAGGACTGGATACGCAGGAGGTCTCGAAGGAAATCATCATCAACCAACTCCGACAGCTCTCGCACGCGCCCCATGGCGCTAAGCATCTCATCGAGGCCGTAGCGCAGCGCATGCGACTCCGCGTGAGCGAGCGCGGCATAGAGCTCACCTAACTCGACGCTTGGCGGCTCGGCGCTGAGCACTTTTTCGGCTGCGCGAAGGTGCTCCACGGCGCCTTCGTAGTCGAACCCGGACGTGGGATAGGTCAAGCTACGGCCGGCCCGCGACCTCGCACGGGCGGCGCTCACAGGGTCGCCCGCCCCTTCGTACAGCTCCGTCGCCTGTAGATACCGCTCTACCGAGGGATGGGCTTCGAAAGTGCTGAGGAAGTACAGGTCGCCCAGTCCTTCGAGCAAGCGCGCGCGCCTAACGGCTGGGTCCCCGGTTTTCTCCATGCATTCGAGCGCCGACTCCCAGTGCTTGGCGGCCTCCTCCCAGGCTGTCAGCGAGAGTGCCGCGTCGCCAGCGCGAAGGAGGAGGTCAGTCGCACGTTCGGGATGTCCTGCCGCGCGCCAGTGATGAGCGAGGACGGCGCGGCTGGAATCGGCTTCGGCGAGCCCGGCTGACTCCATGGCCTCGGCGATGCGAAGGTGATTCCGTTGCCGGCGTGGCAGGCTCAGACCGTCGTAGATAGTGCGGCGGATGAGCCCGTGCGCGAAGCCGTAACCATCGGGTCCCTCTCGCAACATACCGGACCGCTCCGCCTCTTCGACCGCCTCAATGAGCGAGACAGCATCCAGGTCTGAAGCCGCCTCTAGGCTATCAAACGAGAAAGAGTCGCCAAGCACGGCCGCCGTTTGAAGGGCGGAGTTGGCCGTCTCCCGCAATCCCGCCAAGCGCCGATTGATCAATTGGCGCACGCCTTCCGGAATACCCTTGATGGCGGCGGACACTGCCGAAAGGCTGGAATCGCGTTCAAGCAGGTGCCGCACAAGTTCCTCAACGAAGAACGGGTTTCCGGACGTTTCGCGGTGGATGGTCAGCGTGAGGGCGTCACCGGCCGGGCTTCCAGCGATACTCTCAATCAGCGCCGATGTTTCTGCTT
>JBDSEP010000322.1:0-8041 GCA_039919985.1 Tepidiformaceae bacterium
AGGTGGCCGCCACATTGGCAACGTCATGTACTACCACGCCGATTCCTACCTTGGCGAGACCGAGTTCGGCCTCACGCTGGGGGATGAGGCGGACCGCGACCGCGGACAGGGGACGGCGGCCGCCGTGTTGTTCATGCGCTTCCTCTGGTGGAACTACCCCTTCCGGCGCGTCTACCTCCACACGTTGGCCTGGAACGCTCGGGCGATTACCTGTTTCCGGCGAGCCGGATTCGATGAAACCAACCGCCTGACTCGCGAAGGCGAAGAGTTCGTCCGTATGGAGGCGCGGCGCGAGTGGTGGCTGCTCTGGGATACCGAAGGCCGATTCGCGAACTACGACTAGGCATCGGTCGATCTACGGGCGCTCCAGTTGCACTCCCCGGCCGCCACCTTCCGGCCACCGCGCTGTCACGCTCCGCACCGCCGCATATCCGCGGTTGGTCTGGGCAGCAGCCCAAAGGTGCCGAAATAGTACATAGAGCTAAGACACTGGCGCCCGATGGACGAGGGCTCGAACTTGGAAGGTGTGATGGAGCAGGCATACCCGCAGACGACCGGAAGCCTTGCCATAGCGCAGGATTTTCGTGAGGAGACAGCCCGGCCGCAGCTCGCGAGGCCGCAGGCGCATCTGCGGATGCTCCCTTCGCTTCCACCCGCCCCAGAGCACCTGAGCGAGTTAGGTCTGCCCGAACGATTCATTGAAGACCTGACGCTGAAGACGCTCTACCGCATCGCCAATCCCACCCCCATGGGCCTTGCGAATGCCCTGCGCGTCTCCCCGACGATTGCCCGCGAGGCACTGGACGTGCTGCGCCGCGGTCGCCTCGTGGAGACGACTTCCGCGTCGGGACGCCTGGAATCGGAGTGGCAGTACCGCCTCACCGACCAGGGCCTGCACGAAGCCGAGAGCGCCTTTGACCGCAGCAAATATGTGGGCCCCGTGCCTGTCCCAGTTCAGGAGTATTTCCGTGTGTTGGAGCAGGACACCGAAGTGGGCGCGCCCGATCCGGTGCGGCTCGCTCGCGCACTCCAGCAGCTCGTTCTCGCGCGGGATGTGGTGGCGAAAGTCTGCCTGGCACTTACGGCAGGGCGGCCGGCCATGCTCTGGGGAGCGCCAGGCAACGGCAAGACCACCATCCTCGAACTCACCAGCGAGGCGATCCAGGGGGTTACCGTGCTGCCGGTTGCTGTCTACGTCAGCGGCCACATCATTAAGCTCTACGATGATCTGGTGCACACGCCGGTGGAGAGCGATGACGCCGCCGACGCGTCGTCGACATCCGACCGCCGCTGGTTGCGCATCAAGCGGCCGTTCGTTTTTGTGGGCGGCGAGCTTCGCCACGAAGATCTGGACCTGGCCTATGACCCGGCGCTTGGCTACCACCAGGCGCCGCCTCACGTGAAGGCCCACGGTGGCCTGCTGGCAATCGATGACTTCGGACGCCAACAGGTTTCGCCGCACGCGCTCCTGAACCGCTGGATCGCGGCGTTGGAACGCGGAGAGGACACGATGGCGCTGGTCACGGGCGAACGCATCACGTTCCCGTTTCGCTCGACCATCTGCTTTAGCACCAACCTCGAACCAAAGACCATGCTGGAAGAGGCGCATCTTCGCCGCATCCCGTACAAGATTCGGATTCCGGAACCGACGGTCGCGCAGATGTCCGAGATCTTTCGGCGCTTCTCTCAGGCGATGGGCGTCGAGGCCAGCCAGCCGAATATCGACATTGCCGTGGAGATGGTGCATCGTGCCAGCCAGGGCAACTTCCGCAGCTGTCACCCGCGCGATGTCCTTCAGCTGATCATCGAAGAATCGCGTTTTGTAAAGCGTCCACCGCTCCTTGAGCCGGCTGCCACGCGCCGAGCTTGCGAAGTTTACTTCGCGGTCGATCCCGGGCCGCTCAGTAGCTTGCCGAGCCAACAGCCGCGTCCCGACGCACAGGGCTAGCGGTCCGTTCTTGCGGTCCATGCGGAAAGTTCCGCTAGAGCTGGACGACTGTCTCCAGCCATCGCTCGGAGAAGCGAACAGCGTCTACGTCGGTAACCACGCGGTAGACCAAACCGGCCGAATCCCGGTTCAGGAGCGTCTCTCCCTCCAAACTTCCCACGGCCAGGGGCACCTCTTCGATTGTCACGCAGTCCCAGCCCAGTGCCGCCGCACAGGCGAGGGAGTTGTACTGGAAGTTCAGGATATCGGCGGGGAGCGCGGTGTTTGCCCGTGCGAGCTGCTCCATTTTGTTGTCGCCGCAGTGCAGTTCGGCCTGCAGCGCCAGCAGCCGCGCGAGCGGGCCCCCAGCCTGCAGTGCTGGTAGCTCCAATCGGCGCAGGCAGACTTTTAGCGTCACGGCGAGCGGGACGATCAGAGGATTCATTCGTTCGAAAACCACGGTGGCTGCGGGCCGGTCGGTCTGGATGTTGTAATCCATGGCCGGTCCCCATTGGGGCAGCCCGGATTCGGGCAGTTCGCCGAAGTGCCCGCCCATCACCACCACGCTGCTCTGCGAAAAGGCGCCGGGACGCATCGTTTCAAGCACGGCGAGGTTGGTGCACGGCCCAATCGCGATGATCGTCGCGCCGGACTGCGCGTTGGCGTGCAGCAGGTTGAGCGCCTCGCCCGGGGCTCCGGGCGCGTGGCGTTGGAGGCCGGGCCAGTAGCGTCCATCCTGCGCTCAGCTTGTTGGGGCGGGCCGAGGAACCCGCAGGCTCCCGCGGCGGCGGGCACGCTCTCCCGCCTCGCCAGTTCGAGGGCGTGGCGCACGTAACTCAACCGCCCACCGCGTGTGTCTGCGACGGTGGTTACGCCCACCAGTTCAACCTCGGGGCTACCCAAAAGGAGGGCGAGCGCGCAGAGGTCATCGGTGTCTCCGCCGATATCAGTATCGAGGTGAACGCGAATCACTGGTGGAGTCTACGGCGCGACTAGCCCGCGCGCTTCCTGGTTTTCAGTGCCTTGCCTTCGTGGGGGCGTTCGTAGCCCTGGGAGTACCAGGCGTCGGCCAGCAGGTCGTGATAGACCGTGAGGCGGCGACCACCTTCGAGTTCGACGGTGAAGTAGCGGCGGGCCACCTCTTCGCGCCACCATTCGTCATCTATGCGCCAGCTATCGTGGATAGCGCGCACGGGAAGGTATCTCCCCTGGGAGAGCATGGCAGTTGGTTCGCCCCGCGGATTGGCATCCACGGCCGCGGGCACTGGTTGGTTCAGCCGCCGTAGGCCACCAGGGCGAGCTGGCGTTCCGGGATCCTTGACCATGGTTGCACCTCCACAATTTGGAAGACCTGGGGTTCGCCCTCGCGGGCGTTGAGTTGTTCGATCGCATCGAGAAGCTCCTTTCGGCGGCGTGGGCCGGCTTGCCAGAGATTCCCCTGGTGGCCGTATTCGCTGCATAAGCCAGAGAGCGTGAGCCCAAGCGAGACGGCAGCCGACGGTAGCTGTAGCCGTTCGATCTTGTTTTTCACCACAAAAAGCATGCGCGCGGGGTCGTTCGTCGGTTCGCGGAAGATGAATCGCCGGGTGATCTGCTCGCCGCTCTCCAGTCCAAGCCACCAATCGAGCCTGCGCAGCGATTGGCCGCGCAGTTCCTTGTGGGCGAGTGTGCGCTGCAGCAGCATCTGGGTGCCCGCCACCAGCGGGCCAGAAACGGAGGTTGGCGCGGGCAGTTCCAATTCGCCGCTTATGCGAAGTTCTTCCCGCCGGGCAACCACAACTGAGGCATCGCGACCGTTGGCGAGCGCCCAAGCGTGTGCTCCTTCGCGCCCAAACTGGGCCTGGATGGCGGAAAAGGGCAGCGCTGCCACCTGCTCCAGGCGTTCGAGGCCAAAGAGCCGTAGCCGTTCGTGCATCTGTGGCGAAACAGGGAGCACATCCAGCGGCAGTCCGCCAAGAAAGAGCCGGGCGTCACCCCGGTGAATGGGCTGGAGACCGCCGCCAGAGGCCGTCCAGGCGGCGGCATGGGCGGCGAAGACGGTCTCGGCGGCTCCCAGTTGCACTGCAAGCCCACTGGTCGAGCAGGCGGCCTCCTGCAAGTCTTCGAGATAGGAGATCTCCTCCATGCCCGCCATCCGTGCCAGCCCTCGCAGGTCGGTGTGGATGTGCCCGGGCGCTATCGCCTCAACCGTAGGGCTGTAGAGCCGCAGGAGGTCTACGAGGTGGGAGGCCTCAGCGTTAACGGCTGCATCCTGCAGCGGGAGGAAGACCGCGCTCGGGCAAAGGGCCAACGCCCGGCGCAGAGTAGCGCCGATGGTGACCCCGCTCGCGGCGGCTTCTTCCGAACAGGCGGTGACGGCGGCATACTCTTCCGGGGAGCCCCCCACCACCACGGCGCGCCCGCGCAACTGGGGGTTATCGCGCCGCGCAAGGGCGATGGCGAAGTTGGGGACGAGGAGGCAGCCGGTATCCATGGACCTGCAAGAATAGAACGTCTGTTCTATTTTCTCTAGTAACCCGATTGTGAAGATTTGGACGTGCCACGCCGCCGCCGCAACGTCGAAGGGAGGCTGTGAAACGAGGCTGCGCTACCAAACTCGCGCTAGAAGCGCATGCCGGGGAGGCCGAAGCGTCCGCCGCTGCTGAGCTGCTTGGCGATCTTGCGCGCTTCGAAGAACTGCTTGAGCAGCTGGTTCACCTGGCTGGCGTCTGTACCGCTACCACGGGCGATTCGCTTACGCCGCTTGCCATCGATCTTGTCCGGGTGTTTGCGCTCCCAGCGCGTCATGGAGAGGACAATTGCCTCTGCCTGGTCGAAGAAACGGTCGTCGATATTATCGACATCGAGCTGCATTTTGATCTTGTTGAACCCGGGAAGCATGCCCACAAGCTGGCCGAGGGGGCCCATCTTGCGCACCTTCCGCAGCTGGTCGACGAAGTCCTGGAGGTCGAAGGTGCCGCGCTTCATCTTCTCGCCGAACTTGTCGGTCTCCTCTTCGCCCATCTGCTCCTTGGCTTTTTCGATGAGCGAAAGCATGTCTCCCATGCCGAGGATGCGGCCAGCGAGGCGGTCCGGGTAGAAGGGCTCGAGGGCGTCCGTCTTTTCGCCAAGGCCGATGAACTTCACCGGAACTCCGGTCACGCTGCGAATGCTGAGCGCCGCGCCGCCGCGAGCGTCGCCGTCCATCTTCGTGAGGATGAGCCCGGTGGTGCCGACCTTGTCGTGGAACTCCTTGGCGGCGGTAACCGCGTCCTGGCCAGCCATAGCGTCCGCTACGAAGAGCACTTCTGAGGGCTGGAGGAGGGCCCGGAGCTCGGCGACTTCGCCCATCATCGCCTCGTCGATGTGCAGGCGACCAGCGGTGTCGATGAGGAGGTGGGTGGCGTTCATCCGCTTCGCCTTCTCCAGGCCGTTGGCCGCGATGACGGCCGGCTTCGCGGCGGCGCCCTCTTCGTGATAGGGCACGTCAATGCTTTTCGCCAGCGTCACAAGCTGGTCAACGGCGGCCGGGCGATAGACGTCGCAGGCCACGAGGAGTGGGCGCTGGCCCTGTTTCTTCAGCAGATTCGCGAGCTTCGCGATACTCGTGGTTTTCCCCGATCCCTGGAGGCCGACAACCATGATCACCGTCGGCGGGCGTCCGGCGGTGGCCAGTTGAGGGGCGGCGCCCCCGAGAATTTCCACGAGTTCCGAATGCACGATGTCGATCACGTGCTGGGCGGGAGTGAGGCTGCGCAGAACCTCTGCGCCAAGGGCTTTCTCTTTCACCCGGGTGGTGAACTCACGGACAACCTTAAAGTTCACGTCCGCTTCGAGCATCGCCATGCGTACTTCTCGAAGCGCCTGGTCGAGGTCCTCTTCAGTCACAATGCCGCGCGAGCCGAACTTTTTGAAGGCACCCTGCAGCTTATCGGTTAGCGATTCGAACATGGATCCCAGTTTACGAGGCGGGCGGCGTATCGGACGAGTCGGGGTGTTCGGCTGTCATTCGTCCAGGCTTCGGTGGGCGCGGGAAGAAGCTGCTTGTGCGGGCGATGTAGTCCGCGTAGCCCGCCCGGCGGCGAGTCATGGACTTCTCCAGCAGCGGAACTCCGGAGACGCGGGTAAGTAGCACGGTCATCACGATTGGGCTGATCGCGACGAGCAGATTCGCGGGGCGGGCGGCCGCCACCAGAAAGATGCCCCACCAGAGCACGGCGTCACCGAAGTAGTTGGGGTGGCGGGTGTAGCTCCAGAGCCCCTGGTCCATCACTTTGCCGGCGTTGGCGGGGTCCGCCTTGAAGCGCGCGAGTTGTAGGTCGCCTATCGATTCGAAGCCGAAGCCAACGAGCCAGAGAGCGGTACCGATGAAATCCATGATGGTGAAGGAGTCCGGCATGCCGCTGAGCTGGGCGACCTGCAGCGGAAGCGAAACCACGAACATCAACAGCCCCTGTAACGCAAACACAGTGACGAGACTAATCAGCGGAAACCGCTTGCCCCAGTAGCGGCGCATCGCCTGGTAGCGGTAGTCCTCCCCCTTGCCGTGGTTGCGGTTGAAGAGGTGGAGCGATAGGCGCAGCCCCCAAATTGTGGCGAGGGCCGTGATCAGCAGCTTCCGCCCCTCATAGCCGTCTCCCGTGGCGAACGCCACCCAGGCCACCACAACGAACCCGAAGCCCCAGACGATATCGACGATGCTGGCGTCCTTGAGCACGACGGAGATGACCCATGAGACGAGCATCAGCGCGAGGACGGCGCCCCCACACGACAGAAGGACGAGTCCGAACTCATCAGGCACGTTTCACCTCCAGGGTGGGTTGAGCGGAGTTAGCGGTTACCCAGCGGTCCAGTTCCTCCCAGTTTTCATAGAGCCAATCGATCCGTCCATCGCGGCCCGACGGGATTTCGGAAGCGGGCACTCGGCGCATCCGAATGTGCACCGTTCGGCCGATCAGGCCGCCACCGAGAATGCTGCGATAGGCGGTGGAGTCTTCCAGGCCGGTGTGCGCGAGAAAGACCGCGTCGATACCTCGTGCGGCATCGAGCAGAGCGAGTGAACCGCCGAGGCGTGGCGGCAAGACGTTCTGCAGTCGCCGCGCGCGCTCCAGTAGGTCGCTCTCACCGGAAGCGCCAAGACGACGGATGACACGCTCCCGGCGCTCGGGCGAGAAGAGCGCGCCTTCGGGAAAGATGAGCACACCGTCGCGCTCGCCAAGACCCCGGCCGAGTGCCTCGACGCGGCGAATCTCCGCTTCGCTGTCCCCAGAAGCTGCGGCCACGAAGCAGTTTGGAAGGCGGTTGCCGACGATATCCAAACAGGGGTCGCGCAGGAGCGACCGGTTGATCACCCAGCGGAGCCGTAGGTCGTGGGCGCCGGAGATGAGGACGGCCGGGAGCAGGTTGTCGATCGGGCTGACATGGCGGGCGAAGACGATCATCGGCCCGCTGGTAACAAGTTCATCGCCCTGGACAACCACCTTCAACGCGAAGATGCGCTCGCCAGCCCGGTAGAGCGCAGTCGCCCACCAGCACTGCAGGCGAAAGTTCTGCTCGAGGAATCGCTCCCGGTTGCGGCGGTGCCGAATCCAGATCCAGGCCGACGCGGCGATGCCCACGGTCTCGCAGCCCAGGTAGGCGTGCACCATGGCGATCGCGCGCACCGTGGCAAGGTTGCGTCGCCCAACGAGGTCGACGATCAGCGCAATCGGATAGAGCAGCGGAGCGAGGAGCAGGGCAAGAATAGCCGCGATGAAGAACGCGGGCACAGTTACCAGACGCCGGAGAAAGGTGCGCGAAAACGTCTCCTGCCGCGGCAATCGCTCGGTGGCTGTGGAGTGCATCGTCGCCATACTGTCTCTCATTCGTGGACTTTGCCCAAAATCCGACGCCCCGCCCGCAGCTCACTGGATCATACGAACTTCCGGCGTGATCTGTTGTCCTCCGCTCAGGTCGCGATGCTGGAACCGTCGCTTGCCCGCTCGAAGTCGCGCAGACGTCCGACAACCAGCCGTTGGAGATCAATCGCAGGGATTTCCAACGGGTGGCGGGAGTGCTGGAAGCGGCAGCGAAACTGGCCGATGAAGTAGCTCACGTAGAATCGAAACCAACCCATCTCTCGTGCCTGCTCAATGT
>JBDSEP010000049.1:0-4166 GCA_039919985.1 Tepidiformaceae bacterium
CGAATGAGCAGGCTGCCGCCCACGCCCTTCGCCTGGCGATTGCTCTGCAAGAGGCGGCAAAGGAACGCGTGGCCAGCGGCCTCAATCTGCGAATCGGCGTGAACAGCGGATTCATGTTCTGCGGAGACGTGGGCGCCTCCCACCGCCGCGAGTACACCGTACTGGGCGACGCGGTCAATCTGGCGGCCCGATTGATGGCCCGCGCCGAGGCCGCCGAGGTAATCGTTTCCGAAGTCACCGCATCGGAGGCTGGGCCTGCGTTTCGCTGGGAGGCCATGCTGCCCCTCGCCGTCAAAGGGAAGTCGATGCCCGTCCGAGTGCGAATGCTCGCCGCTGAAGCGCGCGCAACAATCGCTGATCGCCGCCGGGTCCCGTACTTCGGGCGCCTCGAAGAACGCGCGGTGTTCGCCAGCGCCATCGAAAAGGTGCAGCGCGGCCATCCCGAGGTCGTGATCGTCTCTGGCGAGCCCGGATCCGGTAAGTCCCGCCTCGTCGCCGAGATGATCGAACCCCTGGAAGAGGCCTGGCGCATCCTCCGAGCGGACGCTCAGTCCTTCACCGCCAGCATGCCCTTCGCCGCCTGGACTCCGGTTGTTGCCGATCTTCTCGATCTCCCCGAATCCGCCCATGGAGCGGAGCGGGATGCGCGGGCGTCCGCCGCTATCAACGAGTTAAACCCGCTGCTGCTGGAATCGGCCGCCCTGCTTAACGACCTGCTCTCGCTCTCGCTCCCGGAAGGGGAACTTCTCCGCTCGCTCAATGCCGATAGCCGACGGGAAAGGCTCATGAGCCTTTTCGGTCAACTGCTGGAGGCCAGCGCGCGTCAGAAACCGACCGCCGTTGTTATCGAGGACCTGCAGTGGGCAGATCTTAGCAGCCGCGAGGTTCTTGCAAGCACCATTGGAGCTCTTGGCGACTCCTGCATTCTCATCTGCGCCACAAGCCGCGTCGCGGTCGACCTGCCCCATGCGTACACCGCGATCTCCCTGGCGGAACTGCCTGAAGAAGCTGCGGACGCGCTCCTCAGTTGGGCCCTCGGATCGGCAACGCTGGCCAAAGATGCGCGAGCGGAAATCGCTGAAAAGTGCCGGGGCAACCCGCTTTTCCTGGAGGAAGTCGCCCGCGCCCTGGTGCACGATGGGCGGGCATTGGGGACGAGCCCGGTCATCCCGGATCGCCTCCAATCGCTCCTGATGGCGGGCCTCGATTCGTTACCCCCAGCGGCGCGGCGTATCGCACGCTTTGCATCCGTCCTCGGTACGACGTTTGAACGGGACATCCTTGGCGGGATGCTCACCGCCGAGGCTCTCCTCGGCCTGGACCTTGCCCTTGAAGACCTCGTCGCGAGCCGCACGATCTACCACGATGGAGAGGGCGGCAGCCGCTACCGATTCCGTCACTCGCTCCAACAAGAGGTAGCGTACGAGAGCCTTCTCTTCGCGCGGCGCCGGGAACTCCACGACAACGTCACCTCCATCCTCGAAGCTCGGAACGCTGGAGACCTGAACGCCGTCGTCGAAACGCTCGCCTACCATACCAACCGGAGCGGAGACGCCAGAAAGAGCGCACGCTATTCAACGCTGGCGGGGGATAAGGCGCGCGCCGTCTACGCCTGGGAATCGGCCATCGTCTCCTACAACACTGCCCTCCAGGCGCTTGCCAGGCTTGGCAACGGCAATGGCCAGCTGCGCAGCGCCCTGTTGGAACGCATGGGGGATTGTCTTCAGTTGGCCGGGCGCTATGGAGATTCCGCAGACACCTACGTGCGGGGCCTCCGTGCCTGGACTGGCCAGTTGCAGCGCAGCAAAGCTCCGATTGCTGCGGCCCCCGGAGAAATCATGCCGCTCAGCTTCGATGTGCAGGCCCGCGGCAGTCAGTTGCGTCTCAAGATCGCCGTCGCTTTCGAACGCAATTCCCAATTCGACCGTTCACTCCGCTGGTTGAGGGCGGCGAAAGCCGTGATGCCCCCCCGCCGGCCTGACCTGACCGCCGACATCTTCTCTTCATGGAGTGTCGCTGCCTTTCGCAAGGGGCAGTTCAAGGAGGCCGTAGAGCTTGCCCTCAAGGCCCTGCTTGCCGCGCGCACCATTGGTGATCCAGCCCGAATCGCCTATTCCCACCACGTCCTGGCGAACTCTTACGGCGAAACCGGGCGTTTGCGGCGCTCCGTTTTCCATCGCGAACAAGCGCTTGTGATCTATGAGCAGATCGGTGACATTCCCCGCCTCTTCGCTGGCCACGGGAACCTCGGGTTGAGCTATCAGAGCCTTGGCGACTTCGCGCTCGCCGTGCATCACCACACGGAATGCATTAAGGCCGCGGAGCAAATTGGTAACGAGGTGGCGGCCGCGATCGGCCAGAACAACCTCGGGGAGGTCCTTCTCGCGCAGGGTCACTTCGAGGATGCGGGAAATCGGTTTGCCCACACTATCGAGGTCTTTCGGCGACGCGGAGAGCCGCGTGTCCCCGCCGGGCTGGCCCTGGTAAATCTGTCTCGGGTGGCCCTTCGCCTTGGAGACACGGCCGGCGCCAGGGTTCATCTCGCCGAGGGCCTTCAGATGCTCGGTGCCGTGTCCCGCGGCCTGGCCACTGAGGGCATCCTCCAGGAGTCTGAGATTGCGTTGCAGGAAGGCGCGCTGGCCGCTGCGGCCGCGGCAAGCGCACGGGCCGTCGATGAAGCCAACGCCCTCGGCATGTTCCTCGTGGAATCCCGGGCCAGACTCTTGCAGTCCCGGATCGAGAAGGCCCGCGGCAACCTGCCCGAGGCCACCGCTCGGGCCAAACGCTCCTTAGCGGTTGCTCGACGGCTGGGCGCAGCCTACGAAATGGCGCAGGCCTACCTCCTTCTCGCTGAACTCGCACCACTGGTTGGCGCGAAGCATCTATCCGGGCGCCGGCGTGCCTTGGCCGCATCCGCGGCGGAGCTTCTTGAGCGCATCGGTGCAACGGAAGATCTGAAACGCGCCCGGGAGCTGGCCGCCGGCTAACGTTCCAACGGGATTCTTACAGGCCCGTCCGCGCCGTCCACCTCCCGTACCCCTAGCCTCCACCGCAAGGGTGCCCTAGCATTGCCTGACTCATCCTCGTCGCGGAACTAGCATGCACTCAACTCGCACCGGGGCCTGGCTCCCCGTACTCACCTTCTTCGTCCTCGTGTTGGCCGTCGCGGCCGGAACCGGTGGCCGCTCCTCGGTATCTGCGGCGGTCGGGCCCCTCACCAACGCTGGTTTCGAAAGCAACGAAGCGGGCTGGTCATTCGTTGGGCCGGACGCCGCGAAGGTCGTCGGCACCGAGGGTCCCGCCGACTTCTCCGCCTACGCCGGCACCCCGGACGGGGACATCAAAGTCTCCCCGAATCTCGGCACAAAGATGGCACGCCTGGGCACGCCCAAGGCCAGCAGCTCCTCCCAGCAGAATGGCATCAACTCCATCAGCCAGACCTTCACGCCGAGCAGTTCCACCTTTAAGTTCTCCGCTCGCCTCTTCTCCTGGGAGAATCGCCCAAACACGGACTACGTTTCCTTCGATTTCACCACGAACAGCGGCGCCATCCACGTCGGCAGTTTCCAGCCCTCTGCCGACTTCAAAAAGTCTGGCGGGTCAGTCGTGGTTTCCTGTAGCGGAACTTCTCCGTGCAGGAAGGCGATCGATGTCGGCAATCGCGGCGATTACCTGAACAGCGGGTGGGTGGTCGTCACGGTCACCGGGCTTCCCACCAATGAGGATGTGACGTTTACGGCATCCATTGGCAGCACCGCGAACAACGCCCTCGCCTCATGGCTGTACCTGGACAACGTCAACACCCCGCCCGTCGCGGCCTTCGATTTCAATTACCCCACAGTCAGCCTCACCGGCGGCGTCGCGAAAACGAACCCACTCGGCCCGTTCGAGGGCTCGCCTATTCAATTCAAGGACCTTTCCACCGACCCCGATGCCGGCGACAAAGTCGTCGCCTGGGAGTGGACGGTCGGAAGTCTTGCCCCGCTCACGGTCCAAAACCCGTTCTTCGTGCCCCACAACAACGGCGCCTACTCGGTGACGCTCAAAGTTACCGACTCGTTTGGGGCGACCAACAGCACCACTAAATCGATCACGGTACTCAACGCGCCGCCGCTGGTGAACGCTCTGAATGTGGAGGCGATCGCCGGCAAGCCGTTCCCCGTCAC
>JBDSEP010000363.1:0-5638 GCA_039919985.1 Tepidiformaceae bacterium
TCGGGAGCGCTGGCGGGGTCTCCGTATCCGCTCGATCGGCAGATGGTCGCCTACGAACTGGGCTTCCGCGAGATCTCTCGCAACAGCCTCGATGCCACCGCCGATCGCGACTTCGTCGCGGAGTTCGCAGCTGCCTGCGCAATCACGCAGATGCACATCTCTCGCCTCGCCGAAGAGGTCGTGCTCTGGGCCAGCGCCGAGTACAGCTTCGTGAAGCTCCCCGACGGCTTCGCCACCGGCTCCAGCATCATGCCGCAGAAGAAAAACGCCGATGTCGCCGAGCTCGCGCGCGGCAGGACGGGCCGTGTCTACGGGGAACTGATGGCGATCCTAACAACGTTGAAGGGGCAGCCGCTGGCCTACAACCGTGACCTGCAGGAAGACAAGCCCGTGATCATGGCCGCCGCGAACGTCGTGCTACCGACCTTGAGGATCTTCGCCGCGATGATGCCGCAACTGCAGTTCCAACTGCCGCGCATGCGCACCGCCGCCGGCGAGAGCTTCTCCCTCGCGACCGACGTCGCCGATTACCTTGTGAAGAAGGGCCTGCCGTTCCGCGATGCCCACGGCGTTGTCGGTGGGCTGGTGCGCGAGTGCGAGGCGCGTAGCTGCGAGCTGAACGCCCTCCCCCTTGAGGTCTACCGTGCCAACTCGCCGCTCTTCGAAGCGGACATCCTCGAACTCGACGTGGAGTCTGCGCTCGCTGCGCGCGATGTTCCCGGTGGGACGGCGCCCCGCCAGGTGCGCATCGCCGCTGAACAGCTTCGCGCACTCCTGTGATCCGCAGGACGAGGGCGGGCGCAAAGCAACGCCCGCGCCGCGTTCAGCTCGTGATCAGCTTGACTAACTCGCGTGTGGCTTCCGCCGCCGCGAGGACCCGCGTGCGCTCGTCTTCTGTCAGCGGAAGTTCGAAGGTGCGCTGGATACCGCCCGCGCCAAGCTGGCAGACCGTTCCGGAGAAGATGTCTTTCAATCCGTACTCGCCCTGGTGATAGACCGAACACGGAATCAGCCGCCGTTGGTCGAGCAAGATGGATTCGACCATGGCGATCGTCGCTGCCGAGGGTGCGTAGTAGGCGCTGCCCGTCTTCAGCAGTTCGCCGATCTCCGCTCCGCCGCGCATCGCGCGCTGCACCAGCGCGGCGATCTTGTCGGCTGGAAGGAGGTCCGTCAGTGGCACCCCACCGATGCGAGTCTGGGAGACTACCGGCACCATGGTCGTATCGGTATGCCCGCCGATGACGAAGCCGTGGACGTCGGCAGCCGAGACACCCAGGGCGTCGGCCACGAAGTAGCGATAGCGCGCGCTATCCAGTGCCCCACCCTGGCCGATGATGCGCTCGCGAGGGAACCCGCTGGCATCTTTGGCCACGTGGCACATGGCGTCCATCGGGTTCGCGAAGATAACGATAACGGCGTTGGGCGATGCCTTCGCCGCCGCAGAAACCTTGGCGCGAACGATGGCGGCATTGCCGTTCAGCAGTTCTTCGCGCGTCATGCCCGGCTTGCGAGGCGCACCTGCTGTGCAGATCACCACGTCCGAATTTTCGGTGTCATCCCAGCCGTCCGTGGCCGTAATGCGAGTGCTGAAACCTTCCCAGGCCGCCGCCTGCGATTCATCGAGGGCTTTGCCGAAGTGCATAGTGCCGGCGAACTGCGGGTCATCCTGGAGGACGACGTCGCAGATGTCGCGCTCGATTAAGCGTTGTGCCATCGCTCCGCCGGTTGCTCCAGCGCCGATGATCGTGACCTTTTTGCGGGCCATCAGGACTCCTTGTTTGAGACTGTGGGAATAGCACGAGCGTAGCACGCGGCGCAGTTACCGCCCCGCTCCGAGATGTCCGCAATCGGCTCGCTGTGACAAACTGGGTGCATGAAATTTCCAGTGACGATGTATCGAGATGAAGACGGTGTGTTCACCGTCGATTGCCCAAGCGTCCCTGGCTGCATGTCGCAGGGACAAACCGAAGCAGAAGCACTCGAGAACATCAAAGATGCGATTCGACTCTGCCTCGAAGTGCGCCGCGAAGATGGCCTGCCACCAACGGTAGCGCTCGAAGCGTACGAAGTAGACGTCGCGATCAGTGCCTAAAGTCCGGCGAATTTCAGCGAGGGAGGCGATTCGGGGGTTCGACCTCGCTGGTTGGTCGGTCGCGAGGCAGAGCTCGAGTCACGTTATCCTGCGCAAGGCGGACTCCGCCTTTCGTCTTTCCATTCCGCTGCACGACCCGGTTGGCGTTGGCCTCCTACGGGACCAGATCGCGAAAGCCGGACTGACCGTCGAGCAATTCATAGCGTTTTTGCGCGGACTGCCGGGACAACCCCTAACCAACCCCGCCCCTACACTGAACCCCGTGGAACAGGCGCAGATCCGCAACTTTTGCATCATCGCTCATATCGACCATGGAAAGTCGACGCTCGCCGATCGGCTGCTCGAAGCGACCGGCACCGTGAGCAAGCGCGAGATGTCCGAACAGTTGCTGGATTCGATGGACCTCGAGCGGGAGAAGGGCATAACGATCAAGGCGGCAGCGGCGCGAATGTCCTACACCTCGCCCGGCGGCGAAGAGTTCGAGTTCAACCTGATCGACACGCCCGGGCACGTGGACTTCACGTATGAGGTCTCGCGAAGCCTCGCCGCCTGTGAGGGCGCGCTGCTCGTGGTCGATGCCTCGCAAGGGATAGAGGCCCAGACGCTCGCAAACGTCTACCTGGCCATCAACCAGGACCTCACGCTCATCCCCGTGCTGAACAAGATCGACCTCCCTCACGCCGACCCGGAACGCGTCGCGCACGAACTCGAGCGTGTCATCGGTTTCAAGCGCGAGGAGATGATCCTCGCGAGCGCCAAAGAAGGCATCGGCGTGGAGGAGATACTGGCGGCGATCGCTGAGCGCATACCGCCACCCAAGGGCGAACCGAACGCCCCGCTGAAGGCCCTGATTTTCGATTCCAAGTACGACGCCTACAAAGGTGTGGTTGCCCACGTGCGCGTATTCGAAGGCCAGTTCGAAGGCCGCAAACCGCTCCGCTTGATGCAGACCGAGGTGGTCTTCGACCCGCTGGAGTACGGCATCTTCAGCCCCCAGATGAAGCCGCTGCCAGTCCTCGGCAACGGCGAGGTCGGCTACGTGGCGACAGGACTGAAGGACGTCGCCGATTGCCGCGTAGGCGACACCATCACGCTGAACTCCGAGCCCGCGAGCGAGCCGTGGCCAGGCTACATGCAGGCCAAGCCGATGGTCTTCGCCGGCATCTATCCCACTGATTCGGACCAGTATCAGGAGCTTCGAGAAGCGCTCGGGAGACTGGTGTTGAACGACGCGGCACTCGTGTACGAACCGGAGACCTCAGTAGCGCTGGGTTTTGGTTTTCGCTGCGGATTTCTCGGACTGCTCCACATGGAGATTGTTGGAGAACGCCTGGAACGGGAGTATGGGCTCACTCTGCTGACCACGGCGCCCAGCGTGGAGTACCAGGTGAAGACGACGCAGGGCCTCGACGTGGTGGTGGATAATCCCGCGGACCTGCCGGACCCTTCGAGCATCGCCGAGATTTCCGAACCCTGGGCGCGCATCGACGTCATCACTCCGAGCCGCTTCATCGGCCAGGTGATGGAACTCGTGACCACGCGCCGGGGAGCCTTTACCAAGATGGAGTACCTCGAACCGGAGAACGAGCTCGCCCCCGGCGAAGCCCGCGTTTTACTCGCCTACGACATTCCCATGGCCGAGATTCTGGTCGACTTCTACGACAAGTTGAAGGGCTCAACCAGCGGCTACGCCAGCCTCGATTACCATCTCAGCGAGTACCGTGCCGCCCGCCTGGTGAAGGTGGACATCCTGGTCAATGGGACGCCCGTCGACGCGCTCTCCCTCATCACCCACAGCAGCAACGCCGATGCCGAGGGCCGCGTATTGGTCTCCAAGCTACGCACCTTGATCCCGCGCCAGATGTTCGATGTGCCCATTCAGGCGGCCGTCGGCGGTCGCATCATCGCCCGCGAGACTATCAAGGCGATGCGCAAGAATGTGCTTGCGAAGTGCTACGGCGGCGACATAAGTCGCAAGCGCAAACTGCTCGAAAAACAGGCCGAGGGCAAGAAGCGGATGAAGCGCGTTGGCAACGTGGAGATCCCCCAGGAAGCCTTTATGGCCGTCCTCCGCCTGCGCGACGATTAAGCTCCGCTCGCGAAATAATCCCGAAACGCAACGGTGGTACCGTTGCCGAAAGCGCACCGTCGCCGTTCCCCACCGGATCCTGAGGAGTTGAAGCCGTGATTAAAGCGTTCGTCCTGATTGTTGTCGATCCTGCGAAGACGATGGAAGTGTTTAACCGCCTGAGCGCCGTTGATGGCATCAGCGAGGTCTACCAGGTCATGGGCCCGTACGACATCGTGGCGGTCGTCGAAGTTTCCACACTGACCGATGTGCCGGCCGTCATCAGCCGCCATATCCGCGCAGTGGATGGCATCGAGAGCACCACCACCTGCGTCACCTTCCCTGAGGCCGCGAGCTAGGCTAACCCGGGCTTAAGAAGGATCATCTGGGCGGAGATGGAGCAGTCCATTTCCCCGGCTCGCTCGCAACCACGGGAACGCCGCCTCCGCCTTTACGCCTGCGCTGTTCTCGGATCCGGGACGTTCACCACGATCGCTTCCTGGCTGTTGCGGGCAAGCAGAAGTTCGGCCTCCTGCTCCGTGTCCAGGTTCTCTTCAATGTGGATTTCGAACGGCGGCACGAACACGAAGTCGCCGGGCTCCGTGTCCGCCACGTGCTCGAGATTCTCCCCCCAGCGAAAACGCACGCGCCCCCGCAGGATGTAGATCCCCGATTCGTTCGCCCCGTGGTGGTGGGCCCCTGAGGCCGCGCCAGGGTCGTTTACCGCCGTTCCCATCCAGAGTTCTGAAGCGCCCGCTGTCCCCGCAGAGATGCCGGCCTCGCGGCGCATCCCCGGCGTTTGCGCCGTACTCCGGTCTCGTTCTGAAGGCTTAATGATCTGAACCATGCGGGCACCCCTTTGGTAGTTAAAGCTAGAAGATGGTCTCGTTCTTCGCGGCGCCAGGCTGTTCGCTCAGTAGTTGCTCCACCGTGAGGACTCCAGCGCCGTTCATCAGCCGCCGCCGAATGGCCAGGAGTGTCGCATCGTCCGCACCTCCGAGTGCGCGCTGCACCAGGGCAAACAGCGTCTCGCCGGTGATTAGCGTGTATCCGTAGTTTTCGCAGGCCACCCGCAGAGCCTCGATCAGCGCTTCTCCCCGCTGGTCCGGGGCCTGCTCGCGGTAGGCGTTGACCACGACGATGCCCTTCAGCTGCTCGGAGTGCTTCAAGAGCTGCTCCTCTAGCCGCCGTTGGAGGCGGACATAGGGCCACTCGAGGATCTGATCCCGGCTGCTCTCAACCTCGACGAACGCCTTCACGCCTTCGCTGGAGGCCATCAGTGGTTCGCCTGACCCGCCCTCAACGGCCAAGCCGAGCAGTCGCAGCGACTCCGCCACTGACCCGCTGAACGCCGCGCCGTCCTCGTAAAGGAGACGCCGGTGCTGAGCGAGCCCGTCGTAGCGTTCGCGCACGGCCGCCGCACGTGAGGTAGCCGCCGCCGCCTCCGCATCTGCCTCCTCAACCTCGGCCTCCACCTG
>JBDSEP010000364.1:0-14663 GCA_039919985.1 Tepidiformaceae bacterium
ACGAACGGACCGGTCTTTTTGAAGGACATTTGGCCCAGCCAGGCGGAAGTCCAGGAGGCGATGCGCTCCTCCGTCCGCTCCGAGATGTTCCGAAGCAAATATGCGGATGTCTTCAAAGGGGGACCCGAGTGGCAGCAGCTGGACACGCCGACGGGCGACCTCTTCGCCTGGGATAGCTGGTCCAGTTATATCAAGAATCCACCCTACTTCGAGGGGATGGGGGCGACGCCAGCACCCGTTAAGGACATCGCCGGGGCGCGGGTCCTCGCGATGCTTGGCGACTCCATCACCACAGACCACATTTCGCCAGCGGGCAATATCAACGCCACGAGTTCGGCCGGTGTCTACCTTCGGGAAGCTGGTGTCGCGCCGGAGAATTTCAACCAGTACGGGGCACGCCGGGGGCACGACGAGATCATGACGCGTGGGACGTTCGCCAACATTCGCCTGCGGAACCAACTCGCGCCGGGAACCGAAGGCAGCATCTCGATTCACCTGCCAGACCGAGAGCAGGGCAGCCTCTACTCCGTGGCGATGCGATACAAAGCCGAAGGCGTCCCCGCGATGGTCCTCGCGGGCAAAGAGTACGGCTCGGGCTCGTCGAGGGACTGGGCGGCCAAGGGCCCGTACCTCCTCGGCGTGCGGGCCGTGATTGCCGAGAGCTATGAACGCATTCATCGCAGCAACCTTGTGGGCATGGGCGTGCTTCCGCTCCAGTATCTGCCCGGCGAGAATCGCGTAGCCCTGGGGCTCACCGGCTTCGAAACGTACGCCATCAGCGGCATTGCCGATGGCCTGGCGGCCGGTAAGCGGCTAATGGTCACCGCCACTAACGAGACCATGAAGAGCTTGAGCTTCAGCGTCATCTGCCGAATCGACACGCCAGTCGAACTGGACTACTACCGCCACGGCGGAATTCTCCAGTACGTTCTGCGATCCCTGGTTGCCTCCTCCAAATAAGCCGCGCCCAGGATTCAGCCGGGCGAGCCCGGCGTCCAAGTCACACATCGAGAAGGAACAGAAGGTTATGGCGAAGATAAAAGTTGCAAACCCCGTCGTGGAGATGGACGGCGACGAGATGACCCGCATCATCTGGCAATTCATCAAGGACAAGTTGATCCTGCCCTACCTGGACATCGAACTCGATTACTACGACCTGGGGATGGAGAACCGCGACGCCACCAATGACCAGGTAACGATCGATTCGGCGCTCGCAACCAAGAAACATGGCGTGGCGGTGAAGTGCGCGACTATCACGCCCGACGAGCAGCGAGTCGAAGAATTTCACCTGAAAGAGATGTGGAAGTCTCCCAACGGCACGATTCGGAATATCCTCGGCGGGGTCGTTTTTCGGGAGCCGATCGTCTGTTCGAACATTCCGCGGCTGGTGCCGGGTTGGACGAAGCCGATCGTCATCGGTCGCCACGCGCACGGCGACCAGTACAAAGCCACGGACTTTCGCGTTCCCAGCGCGGGCACGGTCACGATCACCTTCACTCCGGAAGACGGCAGTGCGCCGGTGACGCGCGAGGTGGCGAAATTCGAGGCGAGTGGAATCGCCATGGGCATGTACAACTTCGATGACTCGATCCGCGACTTCGCGCGCGCCTCGATGAGCTTCGCACTGGGCCGCGGTTGGCCCCTCTACCTTTCAACCAAAAACACGATTCTCAAGGCCTATGACGGCAGGTTCAAAGACCTCTTCCAGGAAGTCTTCGATGCCGAATATGCCAGGGACTTCGCCGCCAAGGGGATCACCTACGAGCACCGCCTGATCGACGACATGGTCGCGCAGGTGTTGAAGTGGGAGGGCGGAATCGTTTGGGCCTGCAAGAACTACGACGGGGACGTGCAGTCGGACATCGTCGCCCAGGGATTCGGGTCACTTGGTCTGATGACATCGGTCCTGCTGACTCCGGACGGGAAGACAGTTGAGGCCGAGGCCGCCCATGGCACCGTCACACGGCATTTCCGCCAGCACCAGCGGGGCGAAAAGACGAGCACTAACCCTATCGCCTCGATTTTCGCATGGACGCGCGGCCTCGCGCACCGAGCGAAACTGGACGAGAACGCGGAACTCGCGAAGTTCGCCAACACCCTGGAGGAGGTCTGCGTAGAAGCCGTCGAGGGCGGCGAAATGACGAAGGACCTTGCCATTCTCATTTCGAAAGATGCGCCATTCCTGACAACGGAAGACTTCCTCGACGCACTCGACCGGCGCTTGCAAGCGAAAATGAAGTAGAGTTCGCGCGGACGCCGATATTTCGGCGAGAGGCTGCGACGCATGGAGTCTGTAAACAAGTTCTACCTGGACGTCCTGAAAACGAAGTACGCCCAGTTCGATGGGCGGGCCGGTCGCCAGGAGTTCTGGATGTTCATCCTCTACTCCGTCATCGTTTCGATCGTTCTGGGGATTATCGATTCGATTCTTGGCCTGAAGCTTGGCGGCGGACTCGGTGTGCTCGGCGGCATCTATACCCTCGCTGTGCTCATCCCAAGCCTGGCCATTGGTTGTCGGCGGCTTCACGATGTGGGCCAGACCGGATGGCTCCAACTGTTGCTGCTTATCCCCTTGATCGGCGCCCTCATTCTCATCTTCGCGTTCTACATCAAGCCGGGGACTTCGGACGAGAATGCGTTCGGGTCGAACCGAATGGGAGCGTAAACAGCGGGGGCCGCCGTCGCGCGCCGCGCGGCCACGCTTAGACGAGGGCCGGCGGCGCGCTCGAACCGGCCCCGGTTACCCGCTCGTACCAGATGCCGCCCTCGGGGCCTTCGCCGTGCCGTGGCCGAAGGCCCATTCGGCCCCAAAAGTAGGCCGAGAGCCCGAGGTTCGGGTGCGCCCAGGCGCGTATCAGCGAAACTCCGGCAGCTTCGGCCACGGTGATCAAGAGCCCGGCAGCTTCCGTCCCCGCCCCATAGCTTCTGTACGGAGGCTCGATGCAGAGCGACCGAACGGTAAGGGTGCCCTGGCGAAACTCAATTGTGCAGGCCCCGACGACTACCTGATCCTGCAAGCGGATGACGGCGAGCTTCCCCGAGTCACCGGATTCGAGCCGAAAGCGTTCGCCCTGAACCAGGAGAGCGAGCAGGGGCACCTTCACGACAGCCACTCCGCCGCCCGTTCCGCGATAGTTGCCGAGTCGGCGCGAATCTTCGTGCAATCGGGCAGTGCCGAAACGAACTGCGCCCCGTAGCCCTTCTCCCAGATGCGCCGATCCATCACGGCCACAACTCCACGGTCCTCACGGTCTCGGATCAGCCGTCCGAAGCCCTGGCGGAACTTCAGAATCGCTCCCGGGAGAGCGTACTGCTGGAACGGGCTGTCGTACTGCTCCGAGCGCGCCTTGTAAACGGGTTCGGTAGGCACCGCGAACGGCAGCCGGGTGATAATCAGCATCGAAAGCGCGTCGCCCCGGATATCGACGCCCTCCCAGAAGCTCTGCGTCCCGAAGATTACGGTGCGGGAATTCTCTTTCAGGTTCTCCTGGAGCTGTCGAGCGCTCCCCTGGAGATCCTGCACGAGCACCACGATGCCCTCGCTCTCGAGGTGTGGCCGAGCGATCTCTGCAACCCGGCGCAGCATGGCGTGTGAAGTGAAAAGCGCAAGCGATCGTCCCTGGGCCGCGAGCACGAGTTTCGTCACGCTCGCGGCAACAGCCTCCGCGTAGCCCGGAGCGTTCGGTTCCGGCACATCGGTAAAGGCGGCCAGGAGCGTGGACGCGCGGTAGTCGTAGGGCGAACCAAGCTGCACCTTGATGGGGTCTTCGAAGCCGAGCCGCTTGGCCGCGTACTCCATGCTCCCGGACGCCGCCAGCGTCGCGCTCGTAGCGACCACCGTGCGACGCCTGGCGAAGAGATCCGCCCAGAGTCGCGGACCGACATCGAGCGGGGCGGCGTTCATGCCGCCCGTGCCGTCCCGTTCGCGCGACACCCACACGATTACCTCGTCATCCACCCTGGGAAGCAGCGAGTCGACGAAAAGGCGAGCCTCATCCACCCGACGCGCTGCCGACTCTATCTCGCCTGCGAGCGCGTCCGGCGCATCGGTCATCGCGGTCATGGTCAGCAGCTGGACGGCGGTTGAGGCCGCCGCGCCGATCTCGCGGAGGGTTCGTTCCAGTGGCGCCCACGCGGTCTCCGCGCGCGCCCACTCCTCGCGGTTCCGGACGCCCCGCGAGACAAGAAGCCGTTCGTCCTCCCCGCGTGGGACCAGGGTGCCCAGTGCATCGAAGAATGGGCCAGCCGCGAGCGTCGCGCGCAGCGCCGCGTCCTCGAGTGCTCTGGCGGCTTCGTTCGCTGGGCCCGGCGGCAGCGCTTTGAGCAGGGCGACCACTCCGCCCTCCGTCGAGTCGCGACCTGAGCGGCGGTGGACCCCGTCGAGCGCTTCGAAGAGGCGCCGACGGCTCATATTGCCGCCGAACTGACTGGTGGCCGCCTCCTCCAGGTTGTGCGCTTCATCGATAATCAGGTGGTCGTACTGGGGGATCGCGCTTCCGCCTGAGGCCAGGTCTGCCAGGAGGAGGGCGTGGTTGACGATCAGGATGTGCGCCGATTCGGCAGACTTTCGCGCCCGCAGGAGGAAGCAGTTTCCTTCGCGGACGTAGCTGTTGGGCCGCGTTAGGCAGTCGGTCTCTTGCGCAGAGAAGCGCGCCCAGGTCTGGCGTTCCGCCGGGTCCAGGTTCAGTTCTGAGCGATCGCCCGTGTCGGTCTCGGGAAGCCAGAGGAGCATGGAGGAGGCGAGCCGGGCGAAGTCCACGTCCCCGAGCCCGGCTCCGTAACTCGCCACCCATCGCCGCAGGCAGAGGTAGTTCGACCTGCCCTTGAGCACGGAAGCGCGCAGGTCTTCCTCGTCGGCGATCGCCCCGGCGGCCACCAGGATTCGCTTCAGCGCCGGAATATCCTTGGCGAGCAACTGTTCCTGGAGCTGGTGGGTGTTGGTGGAGATGACTACACGCTCCCCGTTTCGTAACGCGTGGAGCGCCGCCGGTACCAGGTAGGCGAGCGACTTTCCCACGCCCGTACCCGCCTCAACCATCAGATGTCCGCCCTCGGAAAGCACCAAGCGCACCGCTTCCGCCATCTCGCGCTGCTCTGTTCGTTCCTCGAATCGCTCGACGACGCTGGCCGCGGCATCGAAGGCCGAGCAGACGGCCGCGGCCGGGGTCGTGAGCCGTGGTTCCCGTCGGGAGAGCGCC
Organism: Tepidiformaceae bacterium; assembly: GCA_039919985.1. GTDB lineage: Bacteria > Chloroflexota > Dehalococcoidia > Tepidiformales > Tepidiformaceae > PNKC01. Next base: position 5,199 of record JBDSEP010000364.1, read on the forward strand.
AGATATTCGCCTGCCGCGCGCACGCTTGGCAGGTGTCGTTCCGTGATGGGTGCGCGAGACCACTCAGCTCCGCCGATTACCTCGGCGAGCGCCAGGTTCTCCATCGAGACGAGACGCGCAAGCTGGAATCGCTCGTCCTCACGAAGCTCACCAGCGATGCGCGCGAGGGCAACGAAAATTGCGGCGGCGGTGCGCGCATCGGGCAGCGCACGGTGATGCACCCCAGCCTCGACGCCCAGGCTGTTGGCGAGTCCCACGAGCCCGCGTTTTGCACGTCGCGGGAGGAGCAAGCGCGAAAAGTGAGCGGTATCAATCGCCTCGGCACTCAGGAAGACGCCTTCACGGCGCAGGCAGCCAAGGTCGAATGCAATGTTTTGTCCGACGATCGGGTCGCTTCCGGCAAAAGCGAGCAGCTGGCGTCCGGCCTCCGCGATTGCCGGGGCACCGCGAACCGCCTCGTTCGTCACGCCGGTCAGCGTCTCGATGAAGTAGGGAATCTCCCGCCCGGGGTTCACCAGCGTCTCAAAGACCTCAACGACCTCGCCGTCTCTGCGAAAACGCAGGGCGCCGATCTCGGTGATGCGGTCGCTCTCCTGGTCCAGGCCAGTGGTTTCAAGATCGAGTGCGACGAAGGTATCGGTCATGGTGAGAACATCCGTGCGGACTTTCGTAGTCTAACCGGCGTGCCTGTCCTGCGCTTATTGCACAGGTTGACTAGCGGTTTCGCCGCCGATCATTCCCGGCTTTCGCGACGGATGCTGTCGCCAGGCGCGGCGGCGAGGAGATCGACGTTTGGGCGAGCGGGCCGTTGGCGGTGGTAGAATCGCCGGCACTACGGCTGGCGTCTATGTGCGCGAAGGGTGGTGTCTATGAAAGTCTACGCAACGGAGAGCATCCGCAACGTCGTCCTGATGGGCCACGGCAGTGTCGGAAAGACAACACTGGCGGAAGCGGCGATGTTCGTAAGTGGCGGCATCAGCCGCTTCGGCACAATCGAAGACCAGAACACCATGAGCGACTACGACGAGGACGAGCATAAGCGGAAGTTCAGCCTCAATCTCTCAATCCTCCCCGTGCAATGGGAAGAGCGGAAAATCAATTTGATCGACACACCGGGCTACGCGGACTTCGTTTCGGAGGTGATCTGCGGCACCCAGGCGGCCGACATGGCGCTCGTCGTCGTGGACGCGGTCTCGGGACCAGAAGTGGGCACGGACCGCGCCTGGCAGATTGCCGAACGGGTGGGCCTGCCAAGGATGGTGGTGATCAATCGAATGGACCGCGAGAACGCAAATTTCGGAGGGGTGCTTGCCGCCCTGCGCCAGCGCTGGGGTCCGAAGGTCACCCCTCTTCAGTTGCCGATCGGTTCTCACGAGTCCTTCAAAGGCGTCGTGGACCTGCTGCACATGAAGGCTTACGTCGGCGAGAGCGGCGAAGAGATCGATGTCCCCGCCGAGATGGTAGCGGAGGCCGAGCGACTTCGTGGCGAGCTGATCGAGTGCATTGTCGAAACGGACGAAGACCTGATGGCGAAGTACTTCGCGGACGAGGAGCTGAGCGAAGAGGAGCTACGTAAGGTGCTTCACGGCGGACTCGACCACGGACTAATTATCCCGGTGGCCTGCGCTTCGGCGGCGAAGCAGATTGGTGTGAGGCAGCTTCTGCACAACATCGCCTTCAGCGGGCCTTCGCCCCTGGACCGCGAGACCATTCACGCCGGGGACGAAGACCTGGCGGCCGACTCCTCGGCGCCTCCTGTCGTACTCGTTTTCAAGACTGCCGCCGACCCGTACGTCGGCCGTCTGACCTATCTCCGGGTGGTAGCGGGCACGGTGAAAGCTGATAGCCACCTCTGGAACGTGAACAAGAGCGTGGATGAGCGCCTGGGCACGCTCTACGTGCAGAAAGGGAAGGAGCAGGAGTCCGTCCCAGAGCTACGCGCGGGCGATATCGGCGTGGTCGCGAAGCTGGGCCACACGCAAACCACGGACACGCTCTGCGCCAGAGAGCACGTCGTCACGCTGCCAGAGATCGTCTTCCCGAACCCGGTGTACAGCATGGCGGTGCACCCCACTTCGAAGGCCGGGGTAGACAAACTGGGCCCCAGCCTGCAGCGCCTCCTCGAAGAAGACCCGGGTCTGCGCCTGAGCCGCGATTCTTCAGGCGAGATCGTGCTCGCCGGCCTTGGCGACGCCCACCTCGATGTGACCATCGAACGGCTGCGACGGAAGTTCAACGTCGATGTCGAACTAACTTTGCCCCGCGTGCAGTACCGGGAAACGGTCGCCAAGCTAAGCCACGCAGACTACACCCACAAAAAGCAAACCGGCGGGCATGGCCAGTATGCGCGTGTGCATATCCAAGTCGAGCCGCTCGCGCGCGGGGCAGGGCTCCAGTTCCGTGAGAAGGTGGTGGGCGGCTCGGTGCCCAAAGAGTACATCCCGGCAGTAGAGAAGGGCGTGCTCGAAGCGGCGCGTGGTGGCGTGTTCGCGGGCTACGAACTGACGGACTGTGCGGTGGTGCTGATCGACGGCAAGCACCATCCGGTGGACTCGAACGAGATGGCGTTTAAGGTGGCGGCTTCGCAGGCTCTGAAGGAAGCAGTCAACGGTTCCAGCGGCGCGCTCCTCGAACCGGTGATGATGATCCGCGTCTTCGCACCGGATGCCCACGCGGGCGACGTTGTGAGCGACCTCAATACCAAGCGCGCGAAGATTCACGGCATCAACCCGGAAGGTGGGATGAGCGTCATCGAGGCGGAGGTGCCACTCGCCGAAGTACAGCGCTACGCCAGTGACTTACGCTCCATTACCCAGGGTCGCGGCGCCTTCGAACTAGAGTTCGACCACTACGGCGAGGTCCCCTCGCACATCGCTGCCCGAGTAGTGGCCGACCACAAAAAGCAGGTGGACGAAGCCCACGCGGCGCACTGAGCGGGCCGCGCCACCTCCCGAAAAGGCTAGGGGGCGTCGCTGGCTACATTGGGAACCACATTTCGATGGCTGAGGCCAGGCGTGGGTGGAGCGCCGCCTGCCACAGTGACATCGATCACGAAGACGTTCCCGCCGCCAAGGAGCGGCTCGATGTAGACCTTGCCACTTCGCCCGACCCCTGCCGTCAGGAACGCAGGATTCACCGTTATGAGGAGTACGCTGTCGTTTCCCTTGTGCGCGATGCGCGGTCGCGTGGCGGTTGCCTGCTGGGTGACCACCTCCGTCTCGGCGCCGACCGCGACGCTCCCATCGAGCGTGCGAGTCGAATCGCCGGGGTGCTGAACCACGATCCAGTCCGCGGTGGTGCGCACCCGGAAGGGTGCGATCCAGGTGCCAACGTTCTTCACGGTGATCGTCCCGTTCGTGGCAGCGCCACTGCTGGTGACGCTCAGCGCGAGGGAGCTTGGCCCGCTGTACTGCAGTTTCGGGTCTCCGAGGAACTTGGAGATCAGACCCGGACTGACGGCTGGAGTGGTATCTGGATGCGTGATAACGCCGCGCGAAGGGATCGTGGTGGGAAAGTCCATGCTCGGGCAGCCACCGCTAAACCCGCCGTCCTGGCAATCGAGAAAGTGTTGCGGCGTGAACGCGGCGGCCACTGAGGCCTCCCCAAAGTCAGGTATAACAAACGCCTGCGGCGCCCAGTACCGGTTCGCCGGCGTTACCGGCGGGATGGTCGGCGGGGGAATGACCGGCGGCGGAGGCGGCGCGACGTACTTCGCGAGGAAGGCGTCTGCCGCCCAGCCCACGGTGCCCTTCTTCGTCCCGGAAGTCACCTTGACGTTCCAGAATGAGTTGAGCCCGAGTCCCACCTGCGGCCCTCCGAGGATCTCCAGTTGCGTACCATCGGTTACGCAGGCGACCTGGTCCGTGGTGGGGGTGGCACGAATCTTCAGGCACTCCGGCGCAGTCCCAGTGACCACCACCAGGTCGCCAACGGCAAACGGCCCGCCGACGGCAGCCAGGCTTTCTCCGGGGAGGGCCTGCGCCGAGGCCACTGCCACAGGCTTCGCCGGCGGGTAGCGCAGGCAGCCATAGACAAGCTCCTGATAGGTGTAGTCGCTGCGCACAAAGGTGCCAAAGCCTGGTGCGGTCTTGTCGTTGCAGTGCCAGACATCGCCGCGCAGTGGATTGCGCCCGGGGTTCAGGGGGTGGTTGCTAAAGGCGAAGCCGTTGTAGCTCCAGACGGCGTAGTACCAATCCTCGAGAGCCCTCGGATCGCCGTTCCCGGCGATAGGACGAAAGTTCGGCGCGCCATTCCATTTGTCGGCGAGTATTCGCACACCTTCGGCGATGTTGAAGAGCGGATGCGTGCCGATGATTGCCTGGCGAGCGGACGGGACGCCGTATTCGAGCGCCGGCGGAGCCGAGGCGTGGCCCATACCGCTGGTAATCTGGCCGATTCCGTAGCCGCAGTCCGTGGAGAGAAGCGTGGCCCCCACGCCCCCAAATGGGACGCTTCCGCTGGCGTTGCCCCACGCCCCGGCGGCCGACTCGACCCAGGCGATTGCCTTGTAGAGACTCGGCGGGATTGCGCGCGCGGTCGACGCAGAGGTGCGGCCGGCGCGGGCACCGCTCTCGAGGCCCTGGTAAGTCACATCGATCGTCTCGCCACCCGGGAGCGTGTACGCGGGCGGGATGGCCTTTCCAGCGGCGGCAAGCTCGATCGCCTGCCCGTAGCCGGTTATGTAGTCTTCGAGTTCATAGGTGTCGAAATCGAACCCGCGGAACGGTGCGTGGCAGGCCAAATGGTCCGCCCGGCCTTCGCCCGGATTCCAGGCTGCTCCCGCGAGGAGGATCATTGCGAGCAGGGTCCACCTCCCTGCACGGCCTAGCGTGTGGCCCATCCGTGGAACCTGGAAAACCCGGTCATCTCGGTGCGATTCCCGCCAGAAAGGAGTTGCAGGCTGGCCGCGCCCGGCTGGGCGTAGCTAGCGCCGGTCCAGTGCGTGACGCTCAGCGTGGAGCCGTCCGGTGCGTATTCCAGGGGCACATCGAAGCCGGATCTCGTGGACTGCGCCTCCGCGCGCCCGATCTCCGAGGATTGCGCCGCCCCCCCAGGTTCGCGGCCAAAGGTGGCCGAATCTTCGCCCGGTTTCCACGCCGCGCCAAGCTGCTGACCCGAAGTAAGCGCGCTCTGCGCCTCGACCACGGCGCCCTCGCCGCCGCCGACACGCACGGTACGCGCCAGGTAGCGAAGTCCACCCTCGAGGTTAGCTTCGACGAAGGCTAGGCGCGTTGCGTCCGCGTTCAGCCGCCAATCTCGCGTAATCTCGGCGCTCAACTCCTGGAACTTCGCGCCGGCTCGGAGCAGATGCGAGCCAGCACCGTCGATGCTGACCGACAACAGGGCACCGTCCGTATCGAAGCCCACGGCGTACGCGCCGAGCGGGGCAGAAACATCGAAGAGTTCGGCCGCCGCGCCTCCGCTCAAGGCTACGCGAAGGAACCGGACGTCGGGGCGCGCACGACCAGCGTCAAGTTGCCGCGTAACGACCAGCGAGAGGCCGTCTCGCGCCCAGGTGGCCGTCTGAAGCGGGTCGACGGCTTGCGCGAGATGCCTCTGCTCACCCGATTGCAGGTCGAGCACAAGAAGCGATGCTTCCGGGTGCGCTGGCGAGCCCCCATCCACCGTGACCAATGCGAGCATCCGTCCGTTTGGGGACACCGCTCCGCTGGCGGTGAAACCCGGGAGGTGGGGCACCCGCGCGATCTCAACCGCGTCGCCGCCGCCGGCGGGGACCACCGCGATGACATCGTGGTCATCCTCGGGGCGGGAAACTACAACGTACTGGCCGCTCGGAGCGGAGGCGAAGGCGGTCGCTGTTGTTCCGTGGATTCCAACTCCAGCGAGCACGCCAGCAGCGATAGGCAGAACTGCAGCGAAGGCCGCCAGCACTGTTGCGCCGATGAAGACGTACTGCAGGTGGTTGCGCGCTGGCCTCGAACGGATGGTTATCGCCAAAAGGAACTCCTGTGCGCTTTAGCGCTGATTGAAATCGCGGACCCACCCAACAAACGAGGCACCGGACTCCGGCGAGAGCTCGGTGCGGCTGTTCGTGGTGAGGAGTTGAAGCGAGGGCGCAGTTGTTGCCGCGCGCTCGGAGGCGTTCGGGTAAACGGTACCTGCGAGAGTCGAACCGTCAGGAGCCCAGCGGAGAGGCACGACGAAGGCGGCCCCGCCGCTTGCGCCGGAAAGTTGCAGTGACCCGCCGGGGCCACCAAACATTGGGACCTGCGAGCCGGGCAGCCAGGCCGTCCCAAACTGGTTACCGCCTGCCTCGCTCGCCGATATTGCACCCGTAGCGATGGTTACCGTCCGACCGGCGTAGACCCGTTCGCCGGCGCCCACCTGCTCGATGTAGGCAAGGCGCGAGCCGTCGGGGCTGAGCGACCAGTCACGCGTCCGGCCCAGGGCGAGGCTCGCCAGCCGCTGAGGCCTGCCATCGCGCAGGGCCCAGAGCGTCGATCCTGACTGGTCCAGCACAACGACGAAGAGCCGATCCGCATCCAGGCTGTAGCCTAGCGGCGCAGCATCGAACGCGTTCTCGAACTGCGCCAGGTCGCGTGTCTCGCCAGTCGCGAACGTCACTTCGACAATCGTCACGGCGACGCGTCCCGCTTCATCCGGAAGCGAAGAACGCCGAGCAACCAACCGCGCGCCATCGGGCGACCAGACGATCGGCGAGAGGTAGTCGAGCGGAGCATCGAGGTGGCGCAGTGACCCGGCGGGGAGTTCGACCAGGCTGAGTGACGCGTACGGGCTCTCGGAGGGCGAAACCGAGAGCACTGCGATTGCGTCGCCGAGAGGCGAGGCTGCCCCGCGAGCGTGGAGGTCGAAGGTCGAAGGGAAAGAGTTCAGCAGGCGGCCGGGGGCGGATTCGTTTAGGTGGCGGATGCGAAGCAGGTCGTTTCCGGGCGCTGGCTCGAAATAAGCGACGGAGCGGAACTCGGCCGCGTTGACCAATGGAATGGTGGCGTAGGAGCTGTCGTTCGAAATGGTCGATGCACCGAAGGCGGCCCAGGCCACGATGGTGACCACGACTGCGCTCGCCGCGAGGAGCACTGGCTGAAAACGGGGCGGCAAGAACAATCCGTGCCCACGGACGGGAGGTACTAACACACGGCTACCTCGCGCTGACGTTGCCGGACGCCCAGGGGCATCCAACTCCGGCGTTCAGGAATGGCTCTCGACTGCCACACCTGATGCATGACCGAGTGCCGGTACCCCCGCGGTGTACCGCCTCTCCAGGCCCGGGGAAACGGCTTTCCCCGGTATGAACGTCGCCTTTCAACAGTCGGAAAACGGTTGGAAGGCACCTTCGACCCCGCGAAGGTACTAACGCCGTACGGTTGCGTCAATTGAAAGGGCCGCTTACTGGCGAAATGGCGCACTTGTGCTAACATTTCCCGCGAATGCTGCGGTTTTATGACCAGTTCTCCGATAACCCTTCTGCGCTGGTGGCGTACATTGCGGCATTCTGCGTAGCGTTCGTCACGGGCATCGCGTTCCACGAGTTTAGCCACGCCTGGACGGCAAACGAGTTGGGAGATGACACCGCCAAGCGGCTAGGTCGCGTGAGCCTCAACCCGATCCGTCACCTGGACCCGCTCGGCACAATTCTCCTGCTCCTGATCGGCTTTGGCTGGGGGAAGCCCACGCCGGTGAACCCGTACCGGCTGCGCAACGGCGTGAAGCGGGGCAACCTGATCGTCGCTGCCGCAGGACCCCTCTCCAACTTCTTCTTCGCTGCGCTCGCTGCGCTGCCGCTCAAGCTTGGCCTGATCGATTCGGTGGCGAGTTTCGAAAATATCCGCGGCGCGAGTGGTGTCGAGATTTTCGGCCTCTTCCTCGTCTTCACTATCTACATCAATGTGCTGCTCGGAGTCTTCAACCTGATCCCCATCGCCCCGCTGGACGGGTTCAAGGTCGCTGTGGGCTTGCTCCCCGACCAACTCTCCCGGGAGCTGGACAAGTTGAGCAAATGGGGCCCGGGAATCCTGATGTCGCTCTTCGTCCTGAGCTGGGTTGCGCCGCAGTACAACGTTCTCGGCTGGTTCCTGGGGCGCGTGAGCAGCGTGATCTTCGACGTGATCGTGTAGTGCGCGAACGGTTGCGCCAGTTTCGCGAGGCGGGCGCGATGCCGACGGCCGCCGATTTCGCACTCGCGAGCCGCTATCTGGAGGACGAACTCCTCGCCCTCTTTCTTGGCCAGCATCCACGAGACGTGGTTCATAGCGCCGCCACCGCGCGCTGGTTGGAAGAACGCGGCGTGGATAGCGAGGACCTGCTCGTGGCGGCGCTCCTGCACGACGTTGCCAAGGAGACTCAGCGCCGGAAGGACCGCGTTGCCTGGGTGCTTGCCGGGAAAGTCGGGTTGGCGCGGCGACTCGCTCGGTCGAACTCACGTTTCGAAATGCGGCGCGCGATGGCGCGGACCGCGGACCACGCGGAGTCCGGGGCCCGGCTCCTGCTCGCCGCCGGCGCAAGAGCTGAGGTCGCAGAACTCACCCGGCTGCACCACCGCCCACCCGGAGGGAATCGTGTGCTAGCCTTACTCCAACAGGCAGACGCCGCAAACTGAATCTGGGCTGCCCCTGGGGACCACATGGCGGAGTCGCGAATCGCGATCATTGGCACCGGCCTGATTGGCACATCCATCGGCCTCAATCTGTGCGCTCGAAAGGGCCGGAACTTCGAAGTCGCCGGTGCCGATCGCGACCGGGCGAACGCTCGGCAGGCGAAGAAGATGGGCGCCCTCGATCGCGAAGTCGGTTCACTGGAAGAGGCCGTCGAAGGCGCCGGACTCGTTGTCCTCGCCGTTCCAGTGTTGGCCGCCCGGTCCATCCTCAAGGAGATCGGAAAGTTCCTGGCTCCTGGGGTGGTGGTAACCGATACGTGCAGCACCAAGGCGGACGTCCTTGGCTGGGCGACCGAATTGCTTCCCGAGACGGCTCACTTCGTGGGCGGCCATCCAATGGCCGGGCGCGAACAGAGCGGGCCAGAGGCCGCGACGGCGGATCTCTTCCAGGGGGCGACCTGGGCCATCACTCCTTCGCCCAAGGCCGACGAACAGGCCGTGAGCATCGTCCTCGGCTTCGTGGAATCACTCGGCGCGGCAGCAATGTATATCGATCCTGCGGAGCACGATCAGTACGCCGCCGCTGTGAGCCACCTGCCGCTGCTCCTCTCGGTCGCGCTCTTCCGCATGGTGCGCGACAGCGTTGGCTGGGAGGACGCCTCCCTGCTGGCAGGGCCGGGCTTCAAGGACATGACTCGCCTGGCGAGCGGCGATCCGACGATGTCCCGAGACATCATGCTCACGAACCGTGAGGCGGTCGTCCACTGGATAGGCCGTCTTGAGGAAGAACTGGCGCTCGCTAAGAAGGCAATCTCAACGGGCGACGATGCGGTGCTCGACATGTTCCGAAGCACGCAGTTGGACCGGGACACGTTCATTCTTAACCCGCC
>JBDSEP010000365.1:0-6060 GCA_039919985.1 Tepidiformaceae bacterium
GCCGTACGCGCCGCGCGCGAGCTCGGTGCGCTCGTTGACGTCGAGCACGATGATCGTCGTGCCGGAGGCGACGTAGCCGCGCCGTCCGTTCTGCGAGACGGCGACCGCGCTGCCGGGGGCCGGCAGCACGATTCGCGCGACGACGGCGTCCGAGCCGATGTCGACGCCCTCCCAGAGAATGCTGCCTTCCACGCGGCATCCGGGGAGCAGCGTTGAGCGTTTACCCACCGAGGAGGACTCGACGGAAGCTGTGGGGTCAACGGAAGCAGCTTCGTGGATGGCGTTTGCGCCGCCGCTGAGCAGCGCCTGGTTGAGCGCGAGGTAGCGGGCAGGAGTGCCGATATCCGCCCAGATGCCGCTGAATTCGTAACCAAGCACTCGCCGGCGCCGGGCGACGAGCGATGGAAAGAGCGTCTCCTCCACGCGCACCGGTCCATTAGGTATTTCGCCAACGAGCCCCGGTTCGAAGATCCAGACGCCGGCGTTGATCAGGTTGGAAGGCTCCGTACCGGGCGGCGGCTTTTCGACAAACCCCGTAACGAGCGACTCGCTATCCACGGCGGCGACCCCGAAGGAGGAGGGGTCCGAGACCGGGAAGAGTGCGAGCGTCAGGTCTGCTTGGAGCCTTTCGTGCGCCGCGAGCGCGTCCGCGTAGTCGAAATCGACGAACACATCGCCGTTGAGGACGGTGAAGCGGCCCGAAATGCCAGCAGTCTGCACGGCGTTCCGAATCGCGCCGCCGGATTCGAGTCGCGAAGTCTCCTGCACGAGTTCGATGCGCAGGCCGTCGTAGTCGCCGCTGGGGTAAGCCCTGGCGAGGTCGTCGTTATCCTGGCCGATTGCGAGGACGGCACGACGAAACTGGGAGCGCCGAAGCCAGGCGAAGAGGTATTCGATGGCCGGGCGGTTGAGGACGGGCACCAGGCTTTTGTGGCGCGCATAGGTGAGCGGACGAAGACGCGTCCCCTGCCCACCGACCAAGACAATCGCATCCATAGTCTCTCCGCCGGCTAAAGCCCGGCGGCGGCCTTCAGCGATGCCGCGCGGCCGGTGTCCTCCCATGGGAGGCTGATGTCCGTCCGGCCGAAGTGGCCGTAGGCTGCGGTCGCCTTGTAGATCGGGCGGCGGAGATTCAGGTCGCGAATGATGGCGCCTGGGCGAAGATCGAAGTGCTTCCTCACGGCGGCCAGGATCTTCTCATCGGATACCACGCCCGTGCCGAACGTTTCGATGCCGATGGAGGTCGGTGCGGCGACGCCGATCGCATAGGAAAGCAGGAACTCGCAACGCGAGGCGAGACCAGCAGCCACGATGTTCTTCGCCACCCAGCGCGCCGCGTAGGCACCGGAGCGGTCCACCTTCGTCGGGTCCTTGCCGCTGAAAGCGCCGCCGCCGTGCCGGGCGATTCCGCCGTAGGTGTCCACGATAATCTTGCGGCCGGTGAGGCCCGCATCGCCCCTCGGACCGCCGATAACGAAGCGGCCGGAAGGGTTGACGAAAACCTTGGTCGCGGAATCGATGAGTTTCGAATCGACAATCGCGTCGATGATGTGCGCGCGGACGTCGGTGGTGATGGTCTCCGAGTCGACATCCGGCGAGTGTTGGGTGGAGATGACGAGGGCCTCGGCCCGCTTTGGCACCCAGTTTTCGTCGTACTCGATAGACACCTGGGACTTGCCGTCGGGGCGGAGCCAGGGGAGTTCACCGCTCTTGCGAGCCTCGGCAAGCCGCCGGGTCAGGCGGTGCGCGAGCGATATCGTGAGGGGCATGAGCTCGGGGGTTTCGGTGCAGGCGAAACCGATCATCATTCCCTGGTCACCGGCGCCAGTGTCGAGGTCCTCGTCGTGCGCCTGGCCACGGCGCGACTCAAGAGCGACATCGACGGCGGCCTTGATATCGGTGGATTGTTCGTTAATGGCGGTAATGATGCCGCAGGTTTCGCCGTCGAAACCGATCTCCGAAGACGTGTAGCCGATGTCCAAAATGGTCTTGCGAGCGATGCCGGGAATATCCACGTAGGCGTTGGTGGTTATCTCGCCGGTGACGAGCACGAGGCCGTTGGTGATCGCCGTCTCACAGGCAACGCGGGCTCGCGGGTCCTGGGTGTAGATGGCGTCCAGCACGCCGTCACTGATCTGGTCGCAGACCTTATCTGGGTGGCCCTCCGTTACGGACTCGGAGGTGAGCAGCTTGCGTTCGGCCATGGAGCAGGGTCCTCTCAGAGCACCGAGCGGCTTTCCAGCAAAGGAGAAGCCCCTCATCGGGAGAGGGGCTCGGCGGCCCGCATGCGGCCACGTCCCTCATCAGGAGGGGCGGGCCTAATTGAGCCCGCCTTTTGTTGCCATCACCGAAGCGACGGCCGCGTTCTCTTGGCACCTTGGAGGCTTAACCAGGTTGCCGGGCCCACAGGTCTCCCCGTTCACCCTCTTAACGCTGGGCAAACGATAGCATCCGCGCGAGTTTCGCGGAATGCGCTGCCTGGCGAGCTGACGGCCGCCCTACGTGCCCTCCTGCCAGCTCGTCAGGTAGTGCTTCTGCTCGTCCGTGAGGTAGTCGATTTCGATGCCCATGGCGTTGAGCTTCAGGCTCGCAATCTCCTGGTCCACCTCGTGGGGGAGTTCGTAGACTTCGTTGTTCAGCTTGGCGTGGTTGACCGCGATCCACTCGGCGCCGAGCGCCTGGTTGGCGAATGACATGTCCATCACTGCGGCAGGATGGCCTTCGGCGGCAGCGAGATTCACCAGCCGGCCCTCGCCCAGCAGGAAGAGCTTGCGGCCATCGCCCAGCCGAAACTCCTCCACGGATGCCCGAATCCGCTTCTTTCCTTCGCTCATCTCGTTGAGCGCCTTGAGGTTGATTTCGCTATCGAAATGGCCGCTGTTGGCCATGATCGCGCCATCCTTCATCACCTCGAGGTGGGCGCGGTCGATGACGTTGGAGTCGCCGGTGAGAGTGACGAAGAAGTCGCCTTGGGGGGCTGCTTCGGCCATGGGCATCACGCGGTAGCCATCCATCACCGCTTCGAGCGCCTTGACCGGGTCTATTTCTGTGACGATGACCTGGGCGCCCATGCCACGCGCTCGGAGAGCGACGCCGCGGCCGCACCAGCCGTACCCGGCCACCACGAAGTTCTTGCCAGCGAGCAGCACGTTGGTGGCGCGGATGATTCCATCGATGGTCGACTGGCCCGTGCCGTAGCGGTTGTCGAAGAGGTGCTTCGTGTCCGCCTCGTTGATCGCCACGATCGGGTAGCCAAGCGCGCCATCGGCGGCCATGGCGCGAAGACGGATGACGCCCGTGGTCGTCTCCTCGGTGCCGCCGGAGACGCCGGGAAGCAGGTCCCGGCGGTCCTTGTGGAGCACGGCCACGACGTCGGCGCCGTCGTCCATGGTGAGCTGCGGGGCGTGTTCGAGGGCCTGGTGGATGTGCCGATAGTAGGTCTCGTTATCTTCGCCGCAGATGGCGAAGACGGAGATGCCGTAGTCGTTGACGAGCGCTGCCGCGACGTCATCCTGGGTAGAGAGCGGGTTGCTGGCGCAGAGCCGGAGGTCAGCACCGCCGTCGCGCAGGGTGATCGCGAGGTTGGCGGTCTCCGTCGTGACGTGAAGGCAGGCAGTCATGCGGATGCCCTTGAGCGGCTGTTCACGCTTGAAGCGCTCGCGGATAAGCCGCAGGACGGGCATCTCGCGTTCAGCCCATTCGATGCGCCGAACGCCTTCGGCGGCCAGCTCGATGTTTGCGATGTCATTTGGGACGGGCATTCTTCACCTCACCGCGCCAGGTTTCTCGGGCGGGTTCGAAATTCGCTCTCAGGATAGGACGTGCGTGGCGTTAGCGGTCGCTAAGTGTCACGAAGGAGCCATCGTACTTCCGCCCTCGCATAGCCGCCCGCCAGCGCCGGAGCGAAGAGGCCAGGCCAGAGGGATCTTTGCGGGCAGCGCTTGCCTCCACGAGCTGGCAGACTTCGTTGTAGCCGAGTTTCGCGTAGGCGGAGACCGCCGGAATGTTCGAGGGATCTACGGTAAGCACTACGTGGTCGCAGAAGCGCAAGAGGGCCTCCGTGACGGCACTCGTGGCCGCGGTGGCGTAGCCGCGACCGCGGTAGGCGGGGTGTGTAAAGACGTTGCCGACCACCGCCACGCCCTCCTGGCGGGAGACCACGTGCGTACCGGCGACGGCGACCAATCGGCCCTCCGTGACGATCCCGCGGTAGACGCCGCTTTCGATGTGCTCGGGGATGTAGTAGCTCGGCCCACCCTCGCTGCTGTAGAGGGCGTTGACGCGGCGGATATCAATGCCCGTGAGGACAATCGGGTCGAGCTGCGTCATTGGCTGGAAGCGGTCGGCGCGGACAGCCATGCGGATCATGGGCTGCTGGCTCGCTAATCGGTAGACACGGCGGAGGGTTTCGAGATGCTGGGGCTGGCAGGTTGCGTAGGTCTGGGTAGGCCCGGGATGAATGGAAAGAATAGCTGCTACCGCGTCCTGGTCGCCCATCACGAAGGTCGCGTCGCCGAGTCCCCCGCGGCTATGCAGTACGAGGCCCATGCCAGTAGAGCCGCGAGCGGAATACCAGCGGGTGCGAGGGAAGAGGGCAGGCTCAAGCTGTCCGAGGGCGTAGGCGGTGTACTCGATGCGCGGAAGGAGGAGGCTCCGAATGGCCTGCACTTCGCGCACAGGCTGCACGATGAAATCGAGACGCGTCTCAGCGTTGCTCTGCCATCGCACTTCCCGTTCGGCCATCAGTCAGCCGCCTCGAAGTAGGTGAGTTTTCGGAACTCGGCGTAGCGCGCGTCCACTTCCTCTCGGGTGAGCGTGAGCAGGCGGCTGGGGCCGAAGCCTTCGACGCAGAAGGAGGCTACTGCGGACCCGTAGACCACGGCGCGACGCACGGCCGGGGTGGTAATCTCCGGCACTGTATCGAGGAATCCCATGAACCCGCCGGCGAAGGCGTCACCGGCACCGGTTGGGTCGACGACGTCTTCGAGCGGATATCCGGGCGCCACAAAGTAATCGTCGGCGGAGATCAGGGCCGCGCCATATTCGCCGAGCTTAATAATGACGCCGTCGACGCCGCCCGCGAGCAGCGTGCGCCCGGCCCTGGCGATGCTTGGCGTTTCGGCGATCTCTCGCGCTTCCCCCTCGTTCAGGGCGACGAAGTTGGCATGCATCATCGTTTCCTTCAGTTCGGGGAGGGAGGAATCGATGAAGAAGCGGATGGTGTCCACCATCGTCGAGCGCGGCGCGCCGAGGTCTTTGATGATGCGTCGCTGGAGAAGAGGGTCGCCAGCGGCGAGAAAGGCCGTGCGCGAATCTTCCCAGCCCGCCGGTAACACGGGTTGCCAATCCATGTTCACGCCGACTTCGGTGTAGACGGTGTCGCGCGTGTTCATGTCGTAGTGGTAGCGACCACCCCAGCGGCTCGTCTTACCCGGCGTGACGACGAGACCGGCGAGATCGATGTTCGGACGATCGAGCTTGGCGCGTTCTTTGGGGGGAAAGTCGTCACCGATGGTAGCGAGCAGGCGTACATCGGTGAAGAGCGCGCCGGCAACGGCGGCGCAGGTCGCCGAGCCACCGAGCAGACCGCTCACTTTCGAGAACGGCGTTTCGATCTCGTCGATTGCGACCCAGCCGGCGACGAGCAGGCTCATCGCTCACCTCCGAGGCGTCGCCGGAGAATCGGTTCCAGTCGCTGACCAGCGTCTTCGGGGATGGCGGACCGCGCTGTCACGAGAGCAGCGTCGAGCGTTGTCGAGCAGGCGCAGGGTGGGAGTGTCGCGATTCGCGGAAGGAGCTGACGGATTGCTTCGCGGCTGGCCTCAACATTTGCCTTGAGAACGGCGAAGACTGTCCTGGCGTCCACAACACCGTGCTCCGAGTGCCAGGCATCGTAGTCGGTGACCGCAGCAAGGGTGGCGTAGCAGAGCTCTGCCTCGCGGGCGAGCTTCGCCTCGGGCAGGGCAGTCATGCCAACAACGCTTGCGCCCCACTGGCGATAGACCTCGCTTTCGGCGCGGGTGCCGAAGGCCGGGCCTTCGATGCAGAGGTATGCGCCGC
>JBDSEP010000113.1:0-4349 GCA_039919985.1 Tepidiformaceae bacterium
CAGGTGCGGTGTTCGTCGCAGCCAGCAACTCCTCCAGCGCATCGTTCAAGCTGTAGCGCTGATCCTCAGTCGCTGACTCGCGCACGCACTCCGCGCACGAGCGACGCGCGACACGACCTGTGGTGACGTCCACTATCCACTCATGCTGGTGGGCGGCCGGCTGACGGGCGCTCTGCGGTACAGCCTGACTGCGTGGCTTGGTAACCATCAGACCGCCTCTCGGACATCCGATGCCTGGTTCCGCATGCGGGCGATGAGCATCTCCATCTGAATGAGGCGTTCGCAGACTCGGATGACGTCCAGGATAGTGGGAAACTCCACCTCTTCCATGTCGCGGATCAAGGCATCGGAGGCTGTGGTCAGGGAGAACGGTGCACCATTCCGGCGCAACATGGCGTCGATTCGGAGGGCGAACTCCGACATCGCAAGCCGCCAGGCTGTGGGCTCCGGCGCATTGAACGGCTCTTCTCTCGCCTCCTGGAGCAGACTCCAGAGCGCGTAAAGGCCGTCCTGCTTCGTCCTTGGGGCCTGTGTGGCCGAGTAGACAACCATTTTCTTCCTCCCTTCCTCTTCCAGGCACCGCCGGAAAGCTGTGCCCAATCGACCTTCCGACCAGCGCCCGCCCATCGCCGCAGACTCAGACTACTGGTAGGCGGATTCGCCGTTATCTTGGACCACCACAATTGGGCGGTGGGTCTCCTTCACAGCAGCGTCGGCTGAGGCGCCCCGCAGCTTTGCGAACAGGCTCGGCTCGGCGAACTCCTGGGGCAGCATGATCAGGTCCGCGCCGACCTCGTCGGCGTAACTTGCGAGACCATCGCTCCCCTTCGTATCGGGCAGCCACCCGTACGCATCTACGCCTGCGGAACGGGCAGATTCCACCTGCCTGGCGATAGCACCGCGCCCTGCCGCTTCCAGGTCTTCTGGCAGCAGCATGTGGGGCATCTCGTCTTTCGTCCCCCCGCCGGACCAGACAGTAGGCGTCGGAGACGTGAAGAGAGTTGCCGCATCAATGTCGTACAGGATGAGCTTGGCATGAGCAGACTGCGCGGTCTCGATGGCCAACTTCCCCAGCGCCGGGTACTTATCGTGCTCGCTGGCGTAGGCGATGATGCAGGTCGGTCCAGTAGTCATAGTCAGTTCCTCCTCATTCGCCTGCGATCTCAGGCGGAGGGCATTAGCGTGGCCGCCTGATGCAGCTTTCGTGCGCTCGAAGGACAGCGGCGATAGTCACCGCGGCATCCGTGCCATCAACCGGGAGCAGGCAGAAAAGACACGATTGGAGTGTCATGGTCGCTGGCGGCTTGGGCATGGATTCTTGCTCTCCGTTGTGCGAAATCGACCCCAGGATGGGGCTTCTCCACGGTAACGGGGTAGCGTGCCTGGAGATGCAACGGGGAGTTGCAGAGGACATTTCAGAAACGTAGCAACGCCCTGATCGGGTCTCCAGCGAGCCGAATCGCTGCCCGGGTCGCTTGTCTCTTCGAGGCTCTTCCCGCCACCATGAGAAGATGCTGAGATGGCTTCTCCTCTTCGTGGCGACCACCATGCTGTCCGTCACGGCGCTTACGGCGGCGCAGCCCGCAGAGACGTCGGATTTCCCGCAACGCGCCGTCCTGCCCATGGTCGCGCGTGATGCTGTCTCCGCGGCCCCGGTGGCGACTGGCACGCGCCGCCCGCCTCCTCCGCCTGGGGTTGGTTACTGCGGCCCGCCACCGACTGTGCCATCGCCGCCCAACGCAGTCCTCGGGTTGCTCACTATCGCCGGTGTCCCGGCGCCTGCCGAGACGCTCGTCACCCTCACCTTCAACGGTGTGCCCGGCCCATCGGAATACACGCTCGCCGCGGGCGGCTATCGTGTGCTCTACGCCGCTGGCGGGCAGGGTCACGAGCCGCGCTGCATCAACGAGGTTGGCACCGAAATGGGCCTCCTCATCAACGGCGTGCAGATCAACACCGGCGTAAAGGTCGGCGATGAGACCGCGAACCCCGCTTTCCGCTATGACATCTCCCTGAACTAGCCTGCGGGCCGGGTCCCTTAACCTCGGCCTCGGCACGCGCGCCTCAGCCCTCGTTCTCATCCTCGCGCGTTGCATCCAGGTCTCGAAAACGGCGCACGTAAATCGGACCCCCCTCGCCCTCGGTTCGATGCCAGAAGCGGTCCTCGAGATCGCGGCCAAGCGTGTCGAGCAGCGCTGTCGCTGCCACCTGCGCGGAATGGAAGCCGTTCGTCTCTGCGTAGGTTGCCGCCCGCTCGATCATCCAGAGCTCCATGCCCCGACCGCGGTACGCATCGTTCAACTTCGGCTCACTGATCTGGGCGAGCCCGCTGCCGCCGTCGCGCACGCTCGCGAATCCCACCACGTTGTCGCCGTCGGCCGCCACGAAGACTCCCGGGCGAGTGCCCTGCTCGAAGACCCAGGGGTCCTCGCCAGTGAGTTCGCCGATGGCGGCGGCGTCCGCGCGCCGCTGCTCGCGCACCGTGAGCAGCGCCAGCCGCTTCTCGTGCACCAGCATCCGCACTGCGGCGCCATCGACTTCATCCTCTCGATGGCCGACCGGCCGGTATCCCCAGCGCTGAACGACGGCCGGCAGGCCTGAGGCATCGGGCGCGGCGAGCCGCACGAAACGAATCCCGTGATCCTGCGCGCGCCGTTCCACCCCGCGCATCAACGCCCGGCCCGCGCCCGGCGCCGCCGACACCAACAGGTCTAGCCAACCGGTGCCATCCTCGTCCCAGTAGCGGACCATCCCGCGCACACGCCCGCTCCCGTCATAGGCTGCAAGGAAGGCATTCCCGGTCTGCAGAAGCACCGCAAGGAGGCCCGGCAGCGCTACCTCCGCAAACTCGTAGAAGGCCTGCCCCGCGTCAGCGTCGTCCGCTCCGACTGTGCGGATTTCGAACCCACGGCGGATGGCAGCGTTCGCTTCTGGCATCGTCCCAGTATAGGCGAGTGCGGTGCCGGGACGGTTGCATTATTAAACCGACCATGCCAGAATCATGCGCACAAACTGCGCAACGCTCGCCAAGGTCGTGAACTCATGCTCCGTGCGCCAACCGCTCCCTCCAAATGGCTTACCCTCATCGCCACCTGCCTCGGGTTGGGGATGATGATGATCGACACCTTCGTCGTGAACGTCGCCTTCCCCGCAATCAGCCGCGACCTCAAGGCCACGCTGAGCACGGCCGAGTGGACCGTCACGGGGTACGTGCTGGTTACCGGCATTTTCCCGGTAGCCATGGGCCGTGTGGGGGATATCTTCGGACGCAGGCGGGTCTACCTTTCGGGGCTGCTGGTCTTCATCCTCGCCTCTGCCGGCTGCGGCCTCTCGCACTCCATCGAGTCTCTCGTCCTCTTCCGCGTGATCCAGGGGCTGGGCGCGGCGACCATGATGCCGGGCACCCTTTCGATCATTACGCAGGCCTTTCCGGCGAGCCAGCGTGGCCTGGCCATCGGCATCTGGGGCGGCGTCAGCGGCCTCGGGCTGATCGCCGGACCGCTCCTCGGCGGCCTGCTCGTTCGCGGCGATAGCTGGCGCTGGATTTTCTGGATCAACATCCCCGTTGGCGTGGTTGCCCTGCTTATGGCCCTTCTCTTCGTGCCCGAATCCCGAGACGAGAAGGCGCCGCGCTACCTCGATTGGCGGGGCCTCCTCGCGCTCTCCTCCGCGCTCTTCCTGCTGCTTTTCGGCCTCAACCGGGCCAACGAGGAGGGCTGGACCTCGCCGCTCATCATCAGCTGCTTCATCGCCGGCGCGCTCTGCCTCCCGCTTTTCGTGATGATCGAACGCCGCGTGAGGGCCCCGCTCGTGGACCTCACACTCTTCCGGACACCCTCGTTCGTAATTGCCTGCCTGAGCGCCGGGCTCTTCTCTATGGCCGTGTTCGGTTCGCAGCCATTCACCAGCCTGTTCATGCAGAACTACCTCGGTTTCACACCGCTCCAGGGCGGCCTCGGCTTCCTCCCCGCGACCGGGCTCGTCGCCCTTCTGATGCCAGTGTCCGGCATCCTTGGCCAGAAGCTCGGCCACAGAATGCGCTACATCATCATCGCCGGCTCCCTCTCGGTCGGCGTTTCCTTCCTCTACCTCTTACGAATGGACACGGACAGCACCTATACCAGTGGGCTGCTTCTGCCGTTTCTCTTCCGCGGGCTAGGCATCGGACTGGTGACTTCGGCAGCCTCGTATGCGGCGGTCACCTCGTTACCGGTGGCGAAGTCCGGCCTGGCCTCTGGCACGCTGACCATGGCGCGAAACATCGGGACCTCCGCGGGCGTGGCGATTTTCGGCGCCGTGTTCCTTCACTCCGTGGACACGAATCTCCCAGCCAACCTCGATTCCGCGGG
>JBDSEP010000122.1:0-2696 GCA_039919985.1 Tepidiformaceae bacterium
GCCGTCGCACGTTGGCCAGCCGAAAGGCTTAGATGATAGCGAACGTGAATCTTCGTGATTCGGATCGTCTTGTTGCTCGGACCCTCTACGGTGCCCTCGACATCGGCAATATACTTGGTGGGGTCGAACTCGACCTTCCGTGCTCGCAGTGCCCCGGCGAGCGTGCCGTACATTCAGCCACCTACGGCAGCGATGATGTGGTCCAACGTGGAAGCCACCGGAGGACCCTCCGTCGCGCCGTAGTACTCTCGCAGCGCGCCTTGGACGCCGTAGGCCACCGGCTCTTCGACATCGCCGAGGTAGGCGTTGCGCACCCCGGACCGAAGAACCAGGCGGTTGCGCGAAATGTACGTGAACGTGTCTGACATGAATAAGCTCCTCCCTGCACCTCAGTCTACTGCTGCCTGCCGCAGCCGTGTGACCCTGGTCTAAAAGCGAGCACCCCTGCGGCGTCGAGGCGCGGGCGCGGAGAGGACGGGTGCCCAGGCCGTAGAACTTGTCGGCTAAACAAGGGCACGTACACCGTGACAGAGCCGTTCCTCTCTACTCACGGAGTCGGGTCGGCGCGGTGGTGCAGGGATCCGGCATCAGGGTAGTTGCCCGCTTCTCCGAGAGGAGGGTGCTCCCGTCTTCATTGCCGCGGTGACGGTGTACTGCCCGCGTGATGTACGGCTCAAGCGGAGAGGAGATCTCGCGCTTCTTCGCCGACAACTCCAGCCGATACATGACCAGTGACTTCATCATTGGGATTGCTTTCCTGGTGTTCTACTTCCCCTTCCTTGCATGCTTTATCACACTCCTCCGAATTGCTTACGGAATGAATCGGCCATGGCCCTTGCTAGCCCTGATCGGTGGCATCCTGTTCCCGATGGCTGGATTTGCGGCGTCTGCCTTTAATGGCCCCCTGGCCCTGCAGGAAGGTAACGTTTCTCCCGAAATCGCCCAAACGCTAGCTGCCGCGACCTTCTATAGCTTCGCCAGCGTGCCGTTGTTTGCAGGGGTCATGACGCTCGGAGGGGCGCTCGTGATTCTCGAAACACGGATCTTTTCACGCTGGCTCGCCTGGCTTGGCCTCGCCATTTCTGTGGTGGGCGTGGTGAGCAGTTCGGCCACGATCGCCAACGACCCCGACGGACCGCTGGCGGCGCTCACCTTCATCGTCCTCCCCGTCATCGGGATGTGGGTAGTTGGCATTGCTGTTTCGATGATCCGCATGCGCGCGGCGGTCTGGGCGGCCGGCAACAGGGTTCACGGCGGGTAAGCCCGGAATGACGCCCGGCTCCTCGAAGTATTTGCCCCCGGGTTCTCCCTTGGCACTCGATGGCGAACGTGGCTGAGACGGAGTTGGCGAAGCGGGCGCGAGATTCGTCCCCGCGGGAGTAAGCTTCGCCACCATGACGCCACTGATCATCGAGGCTGCCCTGAATGGCGGGACGCCGAAACGTCGCAATCCGAACGTCCCGCGCACGCCGGATGAAATTGCCGCGGACGGCCTGCGTTGCATGGAGGCCGGTGCCTCAATCATCCACAACCACAACGACGAAGTAGTCGTCGGTGGGCTGAGCGGCGTGCACTCGCCGGAACCGTACATCGCCGCCTGGACGCAGATATTGGCCGAGCAGCCGGGAGCGATCCTCTACCCCACCATGGCCAGCGGCGGTCCCAACACCAGTATCGCTGAGCGATACGCGCACATCCCGGCACTCGCCGATGCGGGCGTGCTGCGCATGGGGCTTGTGGACCCCGGTTCCGTCAACGTCGGCCCGAGCCAGCCGGACGGAATCCCAGCAGCGGTCGATTCCACTTACCTCAACACGTTCGCCGACGCCCACCACATGTTCGCCGTCTGCCGTGAACGCCAGCTCGCGCCGAGTGTATCGATTTTCGAGCCGGGCTTCCTGCGCGTGGCGCTTGCCTTTCACCGGGCGGGGCTAATGGCCGCAGGCGCGCTAATCAAGCTCTACTTCGGTGGTCCCGCGGCGAATTTTGGTATGCCGCCGACGCAAGCCGGGCTGGAAGCCTATCTCGACCTGCTCGCTGATACAGGGCTGCCGTGGTCAGTCGCAGTGCTCGGAGGGGAGGTTGTCGGCTGTGGGCTCGCGCGACTGGCTATCCAACGCGGCGGGCACGTGCGCGTCGGGCTGGAGGATTACGCCGGGATGCGCAGGCCGACGAACGTCGAGTTGGTGGAGGAACTGGCGGTGCTGACTGCTTCGCTCGGCCGTCCCGTCGCCTCGCCTGGGGAGGCGGCGGCGATCTTAGGGATACTCGCGAAGCCTTGAGCATTCCGGCCCCGGCGAGCGATGCTTCTCCCACGCGCACGGAGGCCTAGGGGACGGGGGACAAGGTGCCGCCACTCCTGAAGCGATTCATCGCGCGATCTGGCGTTTGTGGAACGAGTGCAATCGAAGTCAGTCAGCCGGGTGTGCAACTAGCGGTTTGTACTTACGAGCGTCAGAGCGGGTCGCAACGGCCATCCCCCGGGTATCACGCGCCGGTCGCGAACTGAGGGATTATTGTGGCGTGGTGACGGGCCGCTCGACGACGCCTCCCCGGGTTTCGGTCGACCGTTTAAGATCGCTGCTGCGGACGCTCAACCAGTGGCAGTTCGCCAATCGGCAATACCATTCGAACTGTTTGCGGCACCATGCACTCAGTAGCCGAACATGCCTGGAACGAGACTTCGAACGCAACTT
>JBDSEP010000129.1:0-5433 GCA_039919985.1 Tepidiformaceae bacterium
GTGGCGGAATACCTGAAGGAACGCGGGGTGGTCGGGATCGAAGGCGTGGACACGCGGGCGATCACCCGTCGAATCCGCCAGCACGGCGTAATGCCGGGAACGATCACGACCCACGAATCCGCCGCCGCGGCGCTCGAACGGTTGCGTTCGATGCCTGACTACGACGGCGTGAACTGGGTATCGACGGTGACAACGACAGAGGTCTACGACTGGGACGGCTCGGGCGAAAAGCATCGCGTGGCACTCCTGGATGGCGGTGTGAAGCGGAACATCATGAGGTCGCTAGCGGCGCGGGGCTGCTCGGTACGCGTCTTCCCCGCAACGACGAGCGCCGCCGAACTCCTGGAGATGCAGCCGGACGGGGTCGTCGTTTCGCCGGGGCCTGGGGACCCTCGCTTGCTGGACAGCATGGTGGAAGAGACTCGCAGGTTGATCGGGAGGGCGCCGCTGCTTGGGATCTGCCTTGGGCACCAGGTAGTGGCGAGGGCGCTAGGCGCCGGGACTTACAAGCTGCCATTCGGCCACCGCGGAGGGAACCACCCGGTGCGGGACACCGTGACCGGGCAGGTGACCGTGACAGCGCAGAATCATGGCTACGCGGTGGACGCCGTCGGGCTTGCGAGTGAGGCGTATGTGAGCCACATCAACCTGAACGACCAAACGGTGGAGGGAATTGCCTTGCGGCACGAGCCTCTACTCACGATTCAGTATCATTCGGAAGCGTGTCCGGGGCCGCTCGACAACGCGGCGATATTCGACCGCTTCGTGGCGATGATGGCCACGGGGCACGGAGGGGTGTCATGACCAGAGCAACGGAGATTCGGAAAGCGACAGATGGCGACGGGGAGGGCGTGGCCGCGATTGTGCGCGGCATAGGGAGCGACAACGTTGGCCTGACGGGCGATTTCAACGCGGAACGGGCGCGCGGCTGGATCCGGCGCCTGGGCGACGAGGGCTGCCTGTTCATCGCCGTGGATGGGAGCATTCCAGTGGGCTTTGGCGCGCTCGATTTCGATACGGCGGAGCCGGAAGCGGGTTTGCTGGGTGTGTGGGTGCTGCCTGAGTATCGCCGCCACGGGCTGGCGACCGAGCTGGCCGACGCGGTGCTGGATTTCGCGCGAGACCACGGCTACAAGCGAATCCGGGGGCGCCTCCCGGATGGAAACGAGCCGGCTCTCAGCTTCCTCTCATCGATCGGGGCGATGGTGCCTCTGCGCAACCCGGACATGACGTTCGACCTGCCCCTTTAGGAGCCGACCCGCAGCTTTGGACTTTTCGAGATGAGCAGCAACGCGCCCGGCCGGATCGTACGCCGGAACAACGCTCCGATTCGGCGACGGAAACCGGCGACCAGCGTGCCCGACCTGATATTCACGCTCGCGTTCGCGGGCTGGACGATGACGGTCGTCTTTCTTGTTGCCTCGTTTGCAAGCGATGCGGTGACGGAGGGGGATGCGGGGAGGATCCTGGCGCGGCTGTTCGCGGCAGCGCTCGCGCTGACCTCGTTCCTGGGATTCGCGCTTGGGCTGCTGCTGTTGCGCGGCGAACGAGGGACGCGGGACCATTACGTTGTGCCGGCGATTGTCGGGGTGCTCATCGGAGTGCTGGAGTCGGTACTCTTTCTGTTGCCCGCAGCGAACTTTCTGTTCGCGCCGTTCTTGCTGCTCGTGTTCGCCTTTCGCGGAGTGCGGCGGGCGATATCGCGGACGGTCAACGGCCGGCGAAGCGCGGCAAGATAGCACGATGACGAAGCGCCAACGAACGCTAGCCGCGCCCCGCGCGAGCAGCACCTCTACACACCTAGGCAACGGGAGTACTACTTGAAGCCTGCAAGTGTCCTCATCATTGGGTCTGGCCCGATCGTCATCGGGCAGGCGGCAGAATTCGACTACGCGGGTACGCAGGCGTGCAAGGCGATGCGGGAAGAGGGTGTGCGCAGCATCCTCGTCAACTCGAATCCGGCGACGATCATGACCGACCTCGACGTGGCCGATGCGGTCTATATCGAACCGCTGACGGTGGCAGTGCTGGAGCGAATTATCGCGCGAGAACGGCCAGAGGGGCTGCTGCCGACGCTTGGCGGGCAGACAGGGTTGAACCTGGCAGTGGAGCTAGCGAACGCGGGCATCCTGGAGAAGTACAACGTGCGTCTGCTGGGCACGCCGCTGGAGACTATCCGCCGGGCGGAGGACCGAGAGCTCTTTCGCGACATGCTGGAGAAGTTGGGCGAACCGGTGCTTGAAAGCGTGGTGTGCACGACGCTGGCGGAGTGCGAAACGGCGGCCGAGCAGATCGGGCTGCCGGTGGTGATCCGGCCGGCGTACACGCTTGGCGGCACCGGCGGCGGGATGGCCTTCAGCATGGAGCAGCTGCGCACAGTGGCGGCGGGAGGGCTCGCCGCCAGCCCGATCACGCAGGTGCTAATCGAAAAGAACTTGCTCGGCTGGAAAGAAGTTGAGTACGAGGTGATGCGCGACGGTGCGGGGAACTGCATCACGATCTGCAACATGGAGAACCTGGACCCGATGGGCGTGCACACGGGCGACTCGATTGTGGTGGCGCCCAGCCAGACGCTGAGTGACAAGGACTACCAGATGCTGCGCTCCGCGAGCCTGCGGATCATCGACGAGTTGGGGATCGAGGGCGGTTGCAATGTGCAGTTCTCGCTGGCGCCGCGCAAGGATGTCCGGGACTGGGAAGGTGACCCGGCGCAGCCGCTGCCGTACCACGTCATCGAAGTGAACCCGCGCGTGTCGCGTTCTTCGGCGCTGGCATCGAAGGCAACGGGATATCCCATCGCACGGGTGGCGGCAAAGATCGCCTGCGGGAAGACGCTCGACCAGATTCCGAATGCGGTGACGCAGCGAACGACTGCGGCGTTCGAACCGGCGCTCGATTACTGCGTCGTGAAGATTCCGCGGTGGCCGTTCGACAAGTTTGCGCTGGGAGATCGGCAACTGGGAACGCAGATGAAGGCGACGGGCGAAGTGTTGGCGATCGACCGTTCCTTCGAGGCGGCATTGAACAAGGCCGTGCGTTCGCTAGAGGTCGGAGGCCGGAGTCTTCTCTGGGAGCGGCCGGAATGGCGGAACGGAGGGGAGTTCCCGCTGCACGCTACGGACGAGCGGCTTTGGGCGCTGATGGCGGCGCTGCGGCGCGGCGCGCAGACCATGGAGCTTTCGCGCCAGACGAGCATCGACCCGTGGTTCATCGAACGTCTGGAAAACCTGGTGGCGATGGAGAAGCGACTGCTGAACGAAGCGCTGCACCCGGACCTGTTGCGCGCAGCGAAACGCGTGGGCTTTTCGGATGAGATGGTGGGCCAGCTCGCGGACAGGCTCCCAGAACAGATCCGGACGCTGCGGCGCGAATGGGATATCCGGCCGGTGTACAAGATGGTGGACACCTGCGCGGCGGAGTTCGATGCGGTGACACCGTACTTCTACAGCACGTACGAAACGGAGAATGAATCGATCCCGGAAGCGGGGTCGGCTGCGGTGGTCATCGGAAGCGGACCGATCCGCATTGGCCAGGGGATCGAGTTCGACTACGCGAGTGTGCACGCAGCCTGGGCTCTGCAGGAAGCCGGGCTGCGCTCCGTGATGATCAATTCGAACCCGGAGACCGTCTCTACCGACTTCGATACGAGCGATCGGCTCTACTTTGAGCCGCTGGATGAGGAATCGGTGCGCGACGTTATCGAGAATGAGCAGGGGACTGAAGCGGAGCCGCCCGCGAGCATCGTGCAGTTTGGCGGGCAGACGGCTATCAACCTGGCGGAGCCGCTGCGCCGCGCAGGCCTACCGATCATCGGTTCAAGCGCGGAGACGATCGACACGGCAGAAGACCGGCGCCTGTTCGAGCGCTTCCTGCAGGACCTTGGGATTCCGCAGCCGCCCGGGGCAGCGATCCTGACCATCGAGGATGCGATGAAGACGGCGCAGGCGATCGGCTATCCGGTGCTGGTGCGGCCTTCGTACGTGCTGGGCGGGCGGGCTATGGAGATCGTACAGAACGCAACGGAACTCGTGATGTACGTGGCCGCGGCGGCCGAGGTGGCGCAGGGAAAGCCGATCCTGATCGACAAGTTTTTGGTGGGCCGCGAAGTGGAGGTGGATGCGATTTGCGACGGGGAGAGCGTGCTGATCCCCGGCATCATGGAGCATATCGAGGCGGCCGGCGTGCATTCGGGGGATTCGATGGCGGTCTACCCGCCGATTCACCTGAGCGACGACGAGCGGGCTACGATCTGCGACTACACGAGGCGAATCGTGCTCGGACTTGGCGCCATTGGGACCACGAACATCCAGTACGTGGTGTTGAACGCGAGAGATGGCGAGAGCGCCCGCGTGTTCGTGCTGGAGGTGAACCCTCGGGCGAGTCGAACGGTGCCATTCCTTTCGAAGGTCACCGGCGTACCGATCGTGCGGCTGGCAGTAGGGGCGATGCTCGGCAAGAAGCTCAAGGACCAGGGCTACCCGGATGGCCTGTGGCCGGAGACAAACCTGGTGGCTATCAAGGCGCCGGTGTTTTCGATGTCGAAGTTGGCGGGAGTGGACACGCACCTGGGACCGGAGATGAAGAGCACAGGCGAGGTGATGGGCATCGACCGGACGTTCGGGGGCGCGCTTGCGAAGGCACTGTTGGCCTCGGATATGGCGCTCAAACCGGGGGCGGCTATCCTGCTGAGCATCAGTGACAGGACGAAGGCGGACGCGCTGCCGCTTGTCAAACGGCTGGCGGCGGCCGGCCACCGGCTGTTCGCGACGGAGGGCACGACGCGGATGATCGAAGCGCTCGGCATTCCTGTGACCACCGTCACGAAGGTGTTGACGGGCGAGCATCCCAATGTGGTGGACGTGATCGTGGACGGGAGCGTGCAAGGCGTAATCAACACGCCTGAGGGGAGAATGACCGGTTCGCTGCGGGATGGATTCCACATCCGGCGGGCGGCGGCGGAGAAGCGCATCCCGTGCTTCACCTCGCTGGACACGGCACGGGCGGCCATCGAGGCGTTGACGAGCGCGGCGGAGTATGACGTGGCTACGCTCGCGGAGTATGTCGGAGGATGAACATCGAAGCGGCGACCGTGCTTTCGACTGAGCGAGCGTGGGATGGCGCACTGATCACATGGTTCCAGGGGCCGCAACTCGCAGCCCACGTTGAACCAGGGCAGTTCGTGATGGTGCATTGCAGCGTGGAACGTATGGACCCGATGTTCGCCCGGGCGTTCAGCTACTACCGCCTGGACAAGGACCGATTCGCGCTGCTCTACAACGTGATTGGCAAGGGAACGCGCTGGTTGGCCGAACGACAGCGTGGCGACCAGGTGCGGATGTTTGGGCCGCTGGGGAATGGCTTCCGCTTACCCAGTTCGCCATCGAATCTGCTCCTCGTTGGCGGAGGAGTGGGCATAGCGCCGCTGGTGGATAC
>JBDSEP010000198.1:0-2616 GCA_039919985.1 Tepidiformaceae bacterium
AGCATGTCGATGTCACCGCTGTGACTCACGATCTTGCCATCCCGGATGCGATCGACGTGTGTCTCCGACATCGTGACCCGTCTGCCCGTTGCCGGAACGCCCATGAACTCTCCCGAGTGCGTCGCCGTGAGCGCCATTCGATAGGCGATCATTTCGCCACTGGAAACGACTTCGCCGAGGGTGATGGCAGCGTCGCTCAGGGCATCTCGGAACGCGGGCAGCGCCTGCCTCAGGCCGTCGATGGTCGGTGGCATTCCGGGCACGCTGACGGGGCAGCCGGAGGCGAACTTGGCGACGAGTTCTGAGTCGTCGCCGCTTCGGAAGTACGCTTCCATCGCTGTGTGGAACGCGTTGATGACTTCGAGGTTGGACATTGCGACGGTCACGTTCTAACTCCTCAGAACACGGATTGGTGTGTCAGGTAGCGGAGAAACTCTAACGAACTATTGGGTGTTGAATGGCGTCTCTGAAGCTCCACGTGGGGTCGCAGGGGATCGCGTGGGGGTGCAAAACCTCATGCGGCCCACTGGTACTTCGCTGTGCAATCCTCCGAGCCCCTCCCGTCTTCTCGGCGACCGCGTCAATCGATGGTTACGGTGGTGCATTCGGTGACGTAAACGTCAGCGTCGCCGGAGCGAAGCGCCCAGCGGATGTCGACCACCGCGCCGGAGAAGGGAGCCAGGGCTTCGGCGGAGAAGTAGCCTTGAGCGTGTCCGTTTCCGTGCTTGTCGGTTTCGAGCGTCGCGGTTTGCAGAAAATTCTCGCCGCCACAGAGCTGGATCCACACCTCGTAGGCGGTGTCGGCCTTCCCGCCGCGGAGTTGGTAGCGTTCCAGCGCCCCCACAACTGGGCCATTGGGGTGAATGTTGATCACCTGGCCGGTGCCGCCGTCAGTTGGGTCAGTTGGCGAAAGGATTAGACGCTCGCTGTGGTAAACCTGGTCGGCATGGGTGGTCGCGGCGACACCGAAAGCCCCGGCGATGGCCACGGCCATCAGCAAAAGCGTTGCCGCTGGTGCGAATCTCGACTTGAACATCGTTGACTTCTCCTCTGCTGTTGCGATCCCGACCGCGAGCCTCGGCATCCTTGCTGTATGCAATCCCGGCCGCGCGCGTCGGCGTCCCAAACCTGTTGGCTTAGCTGAGCGTACAGCGGGCGAGCTGCGATGAGAAGGCAGAACCCGGAAGCGCTGGGGGCTGTCCGGGTGGCCGGAGGTCTCTTCGGCTGAACGACCTGCCCTCGTAAACTGCAACCGCGTGAAGTGAGAGCGAGGGTTGGAGGCAGGATTCGCAGCGGCGGGCGCACCGAGAAGTCCACGCCCTCCTCACCGTCTGCCCAGATAATCCTGGTGGTTGGGGGTAGGAACATTGTCGAGTTGGAGCTCGCTGGTACGTGCAGGAAGACGAGGCGCGGTGTTGGCCGAGAACTTGCCGCGGTTGGGCTGAGGGTAGCTGCTCGCCTGGCAAAGACACCCTTCGGACAATGGTGTACACCGGCGCGGCGGCCTGCTGAGACACGTTCCCCACGAAAACTCGTCGCAAGGTTCATCGAACTAGGAGACGATCGCTCGAAGTCCGTTTCTCAGGGAGACGCGGATTGCTCGCCCGCTCGCGCACGCTGGGGATGGCGGTAGAGGCTCGTCCACGCCAAAGGGACCACCATGAGTTTCGTTTTCATCGCCGTCGTTGTGTTATTGGTCGCGTGGATGGCGATGGTGATCGTTTCGGTCAGCCAGTGGTGGTTTGACCGCCGACGACAGGTAGCAGAACGTGCCAAATACGATCTCGGTCGACTCCTGTTCAACCTAATGGTCAGCCAGGACGAGGATATTGAATCCTCAGCGGCACGCGGTCCTGGGGAGGCCTGGGTGCCCCCGTTCGGCATCGGCATCGCGCGAATGAAGGGACAACGATCCCGCTCGACTGGTTTCGTTAGCCCGCTCGAAGCCATGTATCGACGCTCCACCGCTGAGGTGGCGGCGGGGCGATTCAGTCCAATCCCCCAATCGATCGATGCACACGCGAGATGATGCCGCCGCCGCGCACGTCGAGGATGCCGGTGCGGCAGCTGACGAGACTAAAACGGGTGTTCGTGCGCGAGTTTACTACCCGTGAGCGCCGAGAAGGCGACGGTTTCGCGCCGGGATGAGCGCCTGCCAATCAGCCCCCGCCAATTAAGCCAGAGCGGGCACCCCTTCGTTGAGGCTGAGAGGGGCGTTCGCCTCGAACGGGTCCTTCAGTCCGAGTTCCTTCGCGTAGTCGCGGACGGCCGGAAGAACTTCTTTGCCCATGAGGTTGATGCAGCTCACCGAATCCTTATGGTCGATCTTGCCGTCGTTCGCCCAAAGGCCCAGGATGCCGACACGATTGTTGTCGAGGACGTTCTTAAGCTGCTTGACCACGGAGTCTGGTGTGCCCCAGATGAACGTCCGCTCGAGGCGCCGCTGTTCGAGCTTCGGGGGAGCGACCATGGGCCGGCGGCCGGCGGAAATCTCGATCAGCGACTTGCGATTCGAAACCGAGCCGTAGCCGCTGGGCGAACCCCAAACCGGGTGCGCGAGGCCGGTGAACTCGCCCGCCATCCACATGAACTCACGGGCGTTGCGCTCGGCTTTTT
>JBDSEP010000205.1:0-3577 GCA_039919985.1 Tepidiformaceae bacterium
ACGTTGAAGTTCGAGCCCACGAAGGGGAGGCGCTGGTCCACCACCTCGCCGATGCTCCGATAGTAGTCCGCGATCTCGGTGATGACGGTGGTGTCGATGCCGTGCGTCTCGCCGGTGAGACCGATGAACCAGAAGAGCAGGGCCTCGATCGGCGTGTTGCCGGAGCGTTCGCCGATGCCGAGAAGGGTGCCGTTGTTCGCGCTGGCGCCGTAGAGCCAAGCGCTTACGCCATTAGGAATGATCGCGTTGAGGTCGTTTTGGCCGTGGTACTCGAGGGCCTCGGACGGCACTCCAGCTTCGTGGCGGAGGGACGAGGTAAGACGCGGGATGCCACGCGGGAGGGCAACGTTTGGGTCGCTGACGCCGACGCCCATGGTATCGGGGAAGCGCACCTTCACCTGAATGCCGGCCTGCTGGCCACGCGCCATGAGTGCCCCAACGAAGGGGAGGACCACGTGGTAGAAATCGGCGCGGGTGCTGTCTTCAATGTGAACGCGAGGGATGACGCCGTCAGCGAGTGCGGAATCGACGACCTCCAGGTAGCTAGCGAGGACCCTCTCCCGGTTGGAGCCGAGCTTTTTGAAGATGTGGTAATCGGAGATCGAGCAGAGGATTCCGGTCTCCTGCAGTCCCGCTGCCCGCACGAGCGCATAGTCGCCCATGGTGGCGCGAATCCAGCCGGTGACCTGGGGGAAATCGAATCCAAACTCCTGGCAGCGTTCGACCGCGAGTCTATCCTTTTTTGTATACAAGAAAAATTCGGACTGTCGGACCATGCCGTTCGGCCCGCCGAGGCGGTGGAGCATCTCGTATAGCCGCGCTATCTGATCGACCGTGTAGGGTGCACGACTTTGCTGCCCGTCGCGGAAGGAAGTGTCGGTTACCCAGATTTCCGGTGCCGGATCGAATTTGACAGCTTCACGTTCGAACTGGACCAGCGGCGGAAGGATGTAGGGGTAGGCGTCGCGAAAGTAGTCCGGGCCGTCGGTTGAGGCGTGTGCGCCGGGGGTTGCGTAGGTTGGCCAGGAAGCGGGCATTTGAGTGGTGCTCCAAGTCATTGATGCATTGTATACAACCACATCAGACCTCGTGATGCTACGGCGGCAGCGCTATGGGTTGGGTGGGAGCCATAGGGGGCGCCGTGCGTCCTACGCCTGGAACGAGAGTTTCAAGCCTTTCGTCGGCCAGTCGTCGAACGCGATGAGGCGCCCGGTAGTGCTGAGCGTGACGTAGAGGGTGCGCAGTTCCGGGCCGGCGAAGCAGGCGTTCGTGGTGAGGATGTCGGGGGAGGGCGTGTGCTGCGCACTGGAGCCATCCGGGGCGAAGGAGGTGAGGCCGCCGTTGACCAGCGTGGCCACGATGACGTTGCCTTCGCCGTCCACGCAGAGCGAATCACAGAGGGCGAAGCCCAGGGGCGGGGCACCGGGCACCGTACCGACGACCCTGCGGCCGCCGACCTGCCCGGGCCCGACGAGGTCGAACGCATAGAGTCGGCCGGTGGGGGTTTCGGCTACGTAGAGCGTCTTTTCGTCCGGAGAGAGGCCGATGCCGTTCGGGGCTTCCATTGGGAAGACGATTTCCTTGATCATCTTGCCATCGGGGGAGGCGTAGTAAACACCTGTGCGGTCGCGGTCGCGCTTACGCGTCTTTCCGTGGTCAGTGAAGTAGAAGTTGCCCTCGCGGTCGAAGACCAGGTCGTTCGGACCTTTCAGCCGCTCGCCAGCGCATTCGCTGTAGAGGGTGCGCACCTCGCTGCCGTCCGGGCTCACGCGCTGGATCTGACCGCCGATGTAGTCGTACGGCTGTTCGCCGGGAAAGAGACTCTTCACGCCGGTCGCAGGATGGACACGCTCGTTCCATTCAAAGCCGCCGTTCTGGGCGACGTAGATCGCGCCGTCCGGGCCGATGGCGGCACCGTTGGGCCCACCGCCGGTGGTGGCGAAGACTGTTTTGGAGCCGGTAGTGGGGTCGATGCGGAGCAGCGTGCCGCCGCGAATATCGGTGACGAGGATATCGCCACCGGGCAGTTCGAGTGGGCCCTCCGGGAATCCGAGACCATCTGCAACTTCGCGAAATTCCATTTGCACACCTTCCACCGAATGAGGCGAATCGTACGGATTCCCGCCCCACAGTGCTACGCTCGGCGGATGGACGGCGGCGCATGTTTCGATGGCAGCGGCGCGTACCGATATCGCCTCTGGCGGGCGTGGGAGCGGACCCTTCCCGCGGTCACATTCGTGATGCTGAACCCGAGCGCGGCGGGCGCGGAGACGGACGATCCCACGATCCGGCGGTGCATCGGGTTCGCGCGCAGTTGGGGATTCGGAGGGATAGAGGTGGTCAACCTCTGCGGGTTTCGGGCCAGCAGTCCGCGCGCGCTTTTTGTCGCGAGCGATCCGGAGGGCGCGGAGAACCAGTCGTACCTTCAGTCTGCTCTGGAACAGGCTGGCTTCGTTGTCGCCGCGTGGGGCAACCTGGGGCGCAGGCTTGCGAAGCCACCGATGGGCGCGAAGGCATACCACCTGGGGTTGACCAGGCTCGGGGAGCCCCGACATCCGCTTTACGTGCGGGCGGAGACGACGCCGTCGCCCTGGAGCGCGCACCAACCGCGCGCAGGAACCCGGTAGACTGCGGCCCATGGACTCCTCCAACCGCATGGCCTTCGTCCCTAACGGCGTACCGTTCGCCATCGACCACGCGGAGGGCTGCTACCTTGTGACGCCTTCCGGGCAGCGCATCCTTGATGCCGGCGGTGGGGCGATCGTAATGAACATCGGCCACGGGCGGCGCGAGGTGGCGGAGGTAGCGGCGCGCGAGTTGGAGCGGCTGACGTACATCATCCCGCCGTTCCAGACGGAGGCGCGGACGCGCCTGGTGGACCGGCTGGTGAACAATTGGCTGCCGCCGGGCCTGACGCGGGCGACGTTCATGAGCGGTGGCTCGGAATCGGTGGAGGCCGCCTTGCGATTGGCACGCCAGCATCACGTCGCTGCGGGGAGGCCGGAGCGGTGGAAGGTAATTGGCCTGGACCTGAGCTACCACGGCGTGAGCCTGGGCGCACTTTCGGTGGGACACCATCCGGGGCGGCGGGCGGGGTTCGAACCACTCCTGATCCCTTATCCCCACGCGCCAGCGCCGTACCAAATACTTGGCGTGGAGCCCGGCCCGGACCCAGTGGAGGCGCTGGAACAGCTCATCCTCAGCGAGGACCCGGAGACGATCGCGGGCTTCATCGCCGAGCCTGTGGTTGGGTCCTCGGGAGGCGTCATGCTGCCGCCGGAGGACTACTGGCGGCGCGCCGTCGAAGTCTGCCGCAAGTACGGCATCCTGGTCATCGCCGATGAGGTGATGACGGGCTTCGGCCGCACGGGCAAGAAGTTTGGCGTCGAACACTGGGATGTTGAACCGGACATCATGGTGGGCGGCAAAGGACTGGCGGGCGGCTACGCGCCGATGGGCGGGCTGTACGCCACCGAGGAGGTGGTCGCGCCGCTTGCAGAGCGAGGCGAGGACCTGATGTTCTACACGTTCGCGGGTCACCCGGCCTCGTGTGCGGTGGCCGATAAGGTGCTGGAGA
>JBDSEP010000208.1:0-3939 GCA_039919985.1 Tepidiformaceae bacterium
GCAGCGGCGACGTGGGGTCCCCCCGGAAAGGGGAGCCCGAGGAGGCGACCCACCTTGTCGAAGGCCTCGCCGGCGGCGTCATCGCGCGTACCACCGAGCCGCTCGTATTGGCCGTGTCCGCGCATGAAGACGAGGTCTGTGTGCCCTCCAGATACGACGAGGGCGAGCGCGGGGAAACGCGGCTCCGGGCCTTCCGTCAGCCAGTTGGCGTAGATATGCCCTTCGAGGTGGTTTATCCCGATGAAGGGCAGCTCGCGCCCGAAGGCGATCGCCTTGGCGGCGTTGTAGCCGACGAGGAGCGAGCCAGCGAGCCCTGGGCCGCGCGTCCCGGCCACGGCATCGATGTCATCGAGGGCGCAACCGGCCTCTTCGAGCGCCTGGGCAATCACCGGGCCGATGTTGCGCAGGTGCTGACGGCTCGCCACCTCCGGCACCACGCCGCCGTACTTCGCGTGCAGGTCGATCTGCGAGGCAACGGCGTTCGAACGCATCACGCGCCCATCCGTCACGACGGCGGCGGCAGTCTCATCGCAGGAGGATTCGATAGCGAGCACGTTCACGTAGGTCAGGGTAGGGCGGAAGCGAGGCATGGGGAATGCGCGGCGGGTCCAGGCACAGTTACTCCCGACCGCGGGCCGGAAGGTCGTCGAGCTGCCGCCCACCAGCAGGAAACGCATGGTGTCCCGTCGAGGGCGAACGTGACACTCATGCGCGGATGCCTGGGGACCGAGCTGTTCGGACTGATTTACTTCGGACAGCTCACGAGGACGGGTCGGCCGGAGTGGCGGATGACGGAATCCGTCACGCTGCCTGTGAGGAGGTGCGAGAGTCCGGAGCGGCCGTGCGTTGCCATCACGATGAGGTCTGCTCCGATTTCGTTCGCCTTGTCGCTAATGGCGCCCGCTGGCGCCGACGAGAAGACAGCCTCAGCAGTGGAACGGAGGCCCGGCAATTCGACGCCGGCGACCAGGTGCAAGGCTTCGATGGCCTCCACATGAACTCGATCCAAAGCTTCGCCATGGCTCTCCACGACGCGCGGGGCGGGTGCCATTGCGGTGGCAGTTCTACTCCCCGGGAGGGTACTCGAGAGCTCTCCGGGCGGACGGTCGGCTTGACCATGCGCGGACTTTGGATCCATCACGGTGAAGAGGTGAATTTCGAGGCCCGGCGTAAGCTCAGCAAGGCGGCGTACGTTGGGCAGCACGCTTAGTGCGAGGGGGCTGCCATCCAAGGGGACGAGGGCTTTCATAGTGATTCTCCTGAACCTTCCTCTATTCAGGATGCACCCCCCGGCTGGCGGAAGGCAGCGCCATTGGGGCCCTCCGGGAGGGGTCTAACCGGACGTTTCTCTGGGCCGCCGAAGCCTACAAGGCGGGGAGCAGGGCGAGCGAGTCGAGGTCGTCGATGGCCGTCATGAAGCGCGTGAAGGTGGCCTCTAGCATCGCCTTACCGCGGGCGTTGCCATCGGGGAGCATCGCGCCGAGGATAACGCCGGTGGCGATGACCCCCGCGAAGTAGCCGCGGTAGTCCGTCTCCAACTGGGCGAGCGTGTAGTCGCGCACCCCGCGTTGCTGCAGGATCTGGTGGTACTCCGCCAGAAGCTCATGTTCAAACTTGCGACGGTCGTCGACCTGAAGGCTGCCGGTGATGACGTAGGCGAGATCGACGATGCCGGGGGAGAACGTAGGAGCCTGCCAGTCACAGACGATCAGCTCGCGGGCGGTGCCGGGGTCGCCGTAGAAGAGGTTATCCGGGCGGTAGTCGCCCTGGCAGATGGTCCGGCTGCCGGTGAAGAAGGCGTCCATGGCCTTCAAGGAACGCTTACCGAGGTCGGGCAGTACGGACTTCACGCTGGGCGTGAAGATCGAATCGAACCGCTGGAGGCAGAGCTGCCAGCAGGCGTCGTACATCGTCTCGAGGGCTCCCCGCAGGAGGGCCTCGCCGGGGACGATCCAAGGGTAGTCGGCGACTCTGGGGCTATCCCACCACTTCGCATGGAATCGCGCGAGGTATTGAATGGCGAGCCGCGCTTCTTCCACGCTCGAGCCCGCCACCTGGTCGCCGAAGTGGCCGTCGGTAAGCTCTTCGAGAAGGATAATCGCCGAACCGCCGGCATGGGATTCGGCGTGGTAGGACTTCGGTACCGGGATGCCGGCCTCCTGTCCCATCTGCTGGTAGAAACGCACTTCGCGCTCGTAGAACCCGTACATCATGCCAATCGAACGGGAGCCCGGGTCCGCGGAAGGGACCTTGGCGATGAGCGTCGACGGTGCGTCAGCGGGTGATCCGTCGTACTTCAGGTTCAGGCGAGCGACGGTACCGATGAACCCAACGCCAGCGCCGATAACGCTCGCGTTCACCGCGGTTACTGCGCCCTCGGGGAGATGCCCGCCGGCGCGCAAAACCTGGGTAAGCCATTCCGGGGTGATTGCATCCACATCGGCGGGGATGGGCAGGGCATCGGGCATTGCGGTACTCCGTGCGGGATTCGTGAAGTGGCGCCCGGCAGCGTTTGCGCGGGCATCGGGCTATGTTAACGAATTACAGCCGTTCGTTGGACGCGCAAGCCGCGTGGCTGCGAAACCGCGCTACTGGCTCTCGCCGAGGATCTGGCAGAGCACGTCAGCGTCCACGTTGCCGCCGCTGATGACGAGGCCGATGCGCTTGCCGCGAATGTCGCCCAAGCGGCTCGAAAAGAGCATGGCAACGGGGATTGCGCCGGTCGGTTCGACCACGAGCTTCATGCGCTGGATGAGGAATCGCACGGCCGCGCGGATCTCCGCTTCCGTAACTGTGAGCACGTCGTCCACCATGGCGCGAACCTGCGCGAAGTTGTTCACTCCAGGCATGCGCGTCCTGACGCCATCGGCGATCGTCGGGGGCGGGTCGATGAGCACCCGCTCTCCGGCCCGCAGGCTGAGCACCCAGTCGTTCGCGACTTCCGGTTCGACGCCAAAGATGCGGGCTTCCGGGCAGCGGTGACGGACGGCGGTCGCGCAGCCGGCCAGCAGCCCGCCGCCACCGGTGGGCGCGAGGAAGAGGTCGAGTCTGCCCACTTCGCCCAGAAGTTCGAGTGCGGCTGTGCCCTGGCCGGCCATGATGAGCGGATGGTCGAAGGCGGGGATGAAGGTGACGTCGCGGTTCCCCATTACCCGTTTCACGGCGTCGTCGGGATGTTCCGTAAGTCGCGGATAGCGCTCGACATTGGCGCCGTATCCGAGGGTCGCCTCGAGTTTCGAACGGGGCGCATCGTCCGGCATGATGATGGTGGCGGGGATCCCGAATTCGCGAGCGGCGAGGGCGACGCCCTGCGCATGGTTGCCGGAGGAGATGGCGAGCACTCCTTTGGCGCGCACCTCTGGCGCAAGATTGGCGACGAAGTTGTACGCGCCCCGGAACTTGAACGCCCCCCCACGCTGGAAATTCTCGCACTTGAAGAAGACGCTCGCGCCGGTCATCTCATTCACCGTGCGGGAGGTCAGCACGGGGGTCCGGTGGGCCTTGCCAGAGAGCCGTTCGGCGGCCTCTTCGATGTCGGCGAAAGAGATCGGGAGGGGATCGGTCATGAGTGCATGATACGAGGTGCCGTACAGGGGTGAGTTCCGGAGCGGTTGCGAAGAGGGGGCGCGGAATCTATCGTTCGCCCCGTCTGTCGGCAGAGTGAGCGGAGCCGCGACAAATTTGCGAGCGTTGAGAAGGGGGTTGGGATGGCAGGAGCGCTGGCCGGGATAAAAGTCCTCGACTGCACGCAGATCATCGCCGGTCCGCTCGCCGCTTCTCTTCTTTCGGAGATGGGCGCGGAAGTGGTGAAGGTGGAGCCTCTGGAGGGCGAGCCGTGGCGTCTGCAGGCAGAGATCATCCCGAAGGAGAGCCGGGCCTTCCTCAGTCAGAATCGGGGGAAGCTGGGATTCGCAGTCGATTTTAAGAATCCCGCGTCGA
>JBDSEP010000265.1:0-5638 GCA_039919985.1 Tepidiformaceae bacterium
CTTTGCCTTGCCGCCGGCAAGTCGGCGCAGCCCCAGCAAGGTGGCGCTCGTTACCAGCACCAGCCCGGGCGCCAGTAGCAACTGCCACCACGCGAAGGCCCGCCCGTTCGCCGCCCATAGCGCGCCGATTGTGAACACAACACCCGCGCAACTCCCGATTCCCAGCACAGTCCTCACTCCCGCCCGTTCGGCCCATGCCAGTCCCGAGGCGATCAGCGCGTTCGCCCCGAAGCCCGTCGCCGTCAGGTAGATGAGGCCCACCGCAATCGCGAACAGCCAGCGCTGATCCGTCGCTCCGCCCACAATATGGAGGGCGAACGACGCCAGAAAGAGCCCGAGGGCAACGATCAGTCCGCGGACGATGCGCATACTCTGAGGATACGGCGAATCCAACTTCCCCGTGGTCAGCGCCCCAACGAACGCAGCAGCAGCACCGCCGCCACTGCCGCCGTCTCCGTGCGTAGGATGTTCGGCCCGAGGGAGGCAGCAAGCGCGCCGCGTGCCACCGAGGCGGAGAGTTCGGCCTCCGAGAACCCCCCTTCGGGCCCGACCGCCACAGTCACACCTCCCTGCTCCGGCAGCAGGTCGATGCACGCGGTCCACGGGCGCCCGCCCCGGTCGAGTATCAGCACGGAGCCGCTCGCGTGGGCGATCAACTGCTCCAACTCACCACCCGGCGCGATGACTGGTACGGAAAGCCGTCCGCTCTGCTCTGCCGCTTCCACGGCGATGCGCTCCCACCGCGCCTGGCGAGTCGCGCTGGGCGCCTCCCCGCGAACGGAGTGCTCCGAGTAGAGCGGGCGCACTACGTCTACTCCCGCTTCCGTGCTCTTTTCGATGGCCCAATCGAACCGTGCAGGTCGCACGGCTGCGCACCAGCATTCGACCACCAGCGGGAGCGGCGACCCCGTTCGCGTGACTGGGCCCACGACCGCCTCGATCTGGTTCCGCCCCACCGCCGAAACTGTCGCGCCCCACTCCCGACCATCCCCCGCAAACACCAGGAACGGGTCGCCGGGCCGCAGCCGCATCACGGATGAGAGCCGGTGCGCGGCGTCCGCATCGAGCGTCAGCGGGCCCGGGCCCAGCCGCCCGGGAATGTAAAGTCGGGGCACGTGCGCCATCGCCGAATCCTACGCCCGCGCGAGCATTTCCATAGCTGCCGCCGCCGCGCCCGGCCCCTGGTGCACGCCCAGTAGCCGCCCTCCAGGCGCGACCACCGCCACCGCAATCTCCTGGCTAACATCCTGCAGACCCAGCGCCTTCAGCAGCTTCCCCTCCCAGTCCGGCAGGATGATGATCCACTCTGACGGGTCGCGTCCCGACCGCAGCCCCTTCGCGGATTCTTTGTAGCGGTGCGACATCAGCGTCTCTGCCACTTTGCGGACAACGCGTGGGAACTTCCGCAGGTCCACCACGTTCGCGATCTGCACCTCGGAGATCACATCGTACTCGTCGCGAATTTCAGTGATTACCGGGTCGATCGAACCAGCGCTCTCCTGCGAGATCAGCATCAGCACGGTCTTCCGATCGACGTTGGCAATGTCGATCACGCGCTTCGATTCGATAGCGGTGAAGACGATGGACGGGGCGCGCAGCGTTTCGGGCATTCAACCTCCAGGGCGACCGAAGCCGGGTTCGTAGCGGGGACCTAAAGCGCCCGAGCGATTCGCGTTAGCTCCCGTTGCGCGCGCTTCCGCTCACGCTTCCGGCGTGAAACGAACCGGCAGATGCTTGATCCCGCCGATGAACGACGACCGCAACCGCTCCACCTCGCCATCCTGCTGGATGTCTGGGAAGCGGCGAAACATCTCTTCGAAGAGAATCTTGAGCTCCAGCCGCGCGAAGCCGGCGCCAAGGCAGAAATGCTCGCCAATCCCGAAGGCCAGGTGCTCGTTCGGCGACCTCGTGATGTTGAAAACGTCTCCGTCCGGGAACACGGTCTCGTCGCGGTTCACCGAGGGGTACCACATCACGATGCGGTCGCCTTTTTTTATCTCCTGCCCGCCCACGGTGTAATCCGAGAGCGCGATGCGCGCCATGTGCATCACCGGGCTCACAAACCGCACGACCTCTTCCACAGCGGAGTCGATATATTCGGGGTGTTCGCGCAACCGTTCACGCTCCGCGGGGTTTTCGAAAAAGGCCAGCAGTCCGCCGGACATCGCGTTTCGCGTCGTCTCGTTGCCAGCGAGGATTAGCAGGAAGCAGAACCAGAGAATGTCTTCGTCCGTCAGCGCCCCGCCATCGACTTCCGACTCGCAGAGGATGCTGATCAGGTCGTCCCGGCGGTTCACGCGGCGATCCTGCAGCAATTGTGCGAAGAACCCGAACATCTGCATGGTGCCCATATTGCCGGTGAAGTCGGCGGCCTCAGGTGTACCGCGCTGCTCCACGGGGAGATCCGTCTGGTACTCCGGGTCGCCCGCGCCCAGCACCTTGTTCGTGAGTTGGAACATCAAAGGCCAGTCCTTCTGCTCCAGTCCCATCATTCCGCAAATTACCGCCAGCGGAATCTGCGAGGCGACGTCGATCACGAAGTCTGTCTTCCCCTTCTGGGCGATGGTGTCCAGCAGCGTATTCGTGATCTCCCGAATATGTGGCTCCATCGCTGCGACCGCGCGGGGCGTGAATCCCTTGTTCACCAGCCGACGCAGCTTCACATGGCGCGGCGGGTCCATCGTAATCAGCATCTTGCCGTTGCCGTTGGCCGCGGCCGGGAGCATCGTCTCGTCCAGCGGGTAGAACTGCACGATTCCCTTCTCCGAACCGAACACCTCCGGGTGGCGCGATACGGTGAGCACATCCTGGTAGCGCACGAAGTTCCAGTGGCCCACCAACTGGTCCGTCGCCGGCGTCCAGCTCACGGGATCCTCGCGGCGCAGGATCCTGAACATCTCTGGGCCAAAGCCGCGCTCGAAGAGCGTGTCGTCGTTCAGGTCGATCTCTTGGAGAGTCAAAGACTGGGACATCGTCGTCATCGCAGTGCTCCGTTGGGAATTCGGAAGTGGAGGTGTCTTACCGGTCGGTCAATAGATTAGCGGAAATCCTCATCTGCCGTATCAAGACGCCTCTACCCAGGCGATCGCCTGCCGCGGGCAGAGTCGAATGGCGCGCTCCACTTTCGGGCGCAGCTCCTCGGAAACGTCCTCCACGAGTACGTACGAGAGGTCGTCGTCGCGCAGTTCGAACACTTCAGGAGCTGCCATCTCGCACTTCCCGTGGCCTTCGCATTTGTCGTGATGGACCTGGACCTGCATGGAAACTCCTCCGCAACGCTGGCAAATGTGTACGCGAGTATCCCGGAAAACCGGCGCAACCGCGAAGCCTCGCCCTTCGACGCTCGCCCGCAGGGGCGGCAGCGAACGCTAACGCTCCGGCGTGTAACGGACCGGGAGGTGCTTCACTCCGTTGATGAAGTTCGAGCGCAGACGTTCCGGATCCCCATCCAGTTCGATGTCCGGAAATCTTCGGAACAGCTCCTGGAACATCACCTTGATCTCCTTGCGGGCGAATCCTGCCCCAAGGCAGAAGTGCTCGCCAATGCCGAACGCCAGGTGTTCGTTCGGCGTGCGCGTGATGTCGAAGGCGTACGGGTCTTCGAAAAGGTCTTCGTCCCGGTTCGCTGAGAGATACCACATCAGTACTCGATCGCCAGCCTTGATCTGCTTGTCGCGGATCATCACGTCTGCCGTCGCCTCGCGGGACATGTGATGCAGCGGCGAAGTCCAGCGGCAGATCTCCTCGACCGCGGAGTCCATGAGAGTCATATCGGCAAGCAGCTTCGCTTTCTGTTCAGGGTGCTCACAGAGCGCCTGGAGGCCGCCGGAAATGCCATTCCGCGTCGTCTCGTTGCCCGCCAGGATGAGCAGGAAGCAGAAGGCCAGGATGTCGCCCTCAGAGAGCTTGTCCCCCTCCAGTTCTGCCTCCAGCAGGATCGACACAAGGTCGCCTTCGCGAGGATTCGCACGGCGGTCCTCCAGCACTTGCCGAAAGAACTCGTTCATCCCAAGGAAGCCGGAAAACCCGGTTGCCCGCGCCGCCGCGCCGGTGCCCCGTTCCGCCTCCGGGATGTCCGTCTGATACTCGGGATCCCCCGAACCGAGCACCTTGTTCGTCAGCTCGAACATCAGGGGCCAGTCCTTCTTCTCCAGACCCGCCATCCCGCAGATGACGGCAAGCGGAAGTTGGCTCGAAACTTCGGTCACGAAGTCGCAAGAGTTGCGACCAGCGATATCATCGAGAATCTCGTTCGTGATCTGCCGGATCTGCGCTTCCATGGCGTTTACGGCGCGCGGAGTGAAGCCCTTGTTCACCAGGCGGCGCATCTTCACGTGGCGAGGCGGGTCCATCGTGATTATCGAAACGTTGCCCTGGCCTGCCGCCGCGCCCGGGTTGTTCGCCAGCTGTTCGGCGAGAGCCTCGGGCCGCAGCCCCGGCCCGGCGATGCCTTTGCTGGAGATGAAGAGCTCCGGGTTCCGCGAGACAAACATGATGTCTTCGTACTTCGTCAGCGCCCAGAATCCGTTGAAGGTTTCCCCGCCTTCATTCCAGTACACCGGCTCTTCCCGGCGAAGCCGCCGGAAGATTTCGTGAGCCTCGTTGTTCTTGAACAGTTCCGGATCGTTAAGGTTGATAGCCTGGGAGCGGCTGGTCTCTGCGAGTGTCATGCGTGCGTCCTGTGCGGAGGTT
The DNA here is from genome assembly GCA_039919985.1 of Tepidiformaceae bacterium. Classification (GTDB taxonomy): domain Bacteria; phylum Chloroflexota; class Dehalococcoidia; order Tepidiformales; family Tepidiformaceae; genus PNKC01. The sequence goes on from JBDSEP010000265.1 coordinate 4,693, forward strand.
GAACGGCGATGCTACGCCCTCCCGTCCCAATTGGCATCTGAACGTTCATTCACCGAGGCCACCGCGTCCGCTCACGCGCCTCCAACCCTCGAACCTCCTCCAGACTTCGCCAGCCCCGAGAGCAGCCGCTCTGTGGACGCGGCTACCTCCGCCACCGCCGCCTCGAACACCTCAGCGTTCACCCGCGACGGCGCCCGGAACCCGCTCAGCTTCCGCACGTATTGCAGCGCCGCGGCGCGAACGTCGTCCAGCGTCGCCTCCGGGTCGGCGTTTCTTAAAGTCTTGATGCTTCGGCACATCTCGGTTCCTTTTTCGCCGGGCTGGTGATGCACGGGCAGCGCTCCCGCTCGTCGCGGGCACCGCCACCATCGTCCATCCTGCTAGAATCGGCCCCATAATCCCGGCTTTCTGGAGGATTCTTCGTGGAAGTACCACTGCTCGTCAACGACTTTCTGCGCCGCGCAGCCAAGCTCTATCCGAACAAGGTGGCGATCGTGGACGGCGAACGGCGGTTCACCTACTCCGAGTTCCAGGCGCGGGTCAATCAGCTTGCCCACGCGCTCACTCGCCTCGGCGTGAAGCAGGGGGACCGGGTCTGCATCCTCAGCCCCAATTCCCACTACTTCCTGGAAAGCTACTACGGCGTGACGCAATTGGGCGCCGTTCTCGTTCCGCTCAATTACCGGCTCGTGGCCAGCGACCACGAGTACATCCTCAACCACGCGGGCGTCACCACCGTCCTCGTCGATTACGAGTACACGAAGGTCGTCGACGAAATCCGCCCGAACCTCACCACGGTGTCCAACTGGATCGTCTCCGACCCAGCCGCCAACCCTGCGACGCCTGCAGGCTGGACCGACTGGGACCAGCTTGTCGGCGGCGAACCAACCACGCCCACACCGACGGTTGAACAGGATGAGAACGACACCACGTCGATTAACTACAC
>JBDSEP010000307.1:0-15033 GCA_039919985.1 Tepidiformaceae bacterium
GGCATCCCCCGCGCTATCAGGTGGTGGCGAATGCCGTTGGCATCGACGTAGACGTCTCGGGTGGCTACGGGGCTTGGCATGGTCTGCACTCCAGTGGCTGGATTGGGGCGGGATTGTACATCGTCGCGTGGCGAACGCTAGACGAAGAGGTGGAGCGGCATCTGCGTAGGGTGGATGGTGGAACCGCTCTCCAGCGAGTCCAGGTCCGCCAACTCCTCCGACACCCCTGGCCCCACGATCACGTTCCGTCCCACGTGCATGCCCGCCGGGATGGTGACGCGCTTACCGAGAATGCTGATGCCCGCGTTCACAATGTCCGGCCGCTCGAAGTTCACAACGCCGTAGTCTCCTTCGCCAACCACTGCGTTCTGGCCCACGGTCACCTCTTTGTCGAGGATCGAGCGGTCCACCGTGGCCCCCGCCCGTATGACGCACCGATGCTGGACGATCGAATCGCGAACCGTGGCACCCGCTTCCACGATGACGCCTGGCGAAATGACCGATCGGTAAACGCTTCCGTCGATTTGCGCGGCCGGCGAAATGATTGAGTTCTGCACAATCGAGCGTGGCCCGAAACGTGCCGGAGGTAGGATGTGCCCTGCCGTTCGCAGTTGCAGGTCTGGGTCCTCGAGGTTCATCGGCGGCCGCGCGGAGAGCAGGTCCATGTGGGCCGACCAGTACGACTCCACAGTGCCCACGTCTCGCCAGTACGACTGGTACTGGTAGCCGAATACGCGGTGCGTGCGGAACATGCGCGGGATAATGTCTCGCCCGAAATCGTGCTTGCTCTGGTCGCCAGCTTCGGCGTCGGCGGCCAGCTGTTCAACCAGCACATCCTTGTTGAAGACGTAGACGCCCATCGAAACCCAGGGCGAACGGGGCTGCTCCGGCTTCTCCTGGAAATCGATGATCCGGCCGCTCTGGTCCAGGTCCAGCACTCCGAAGCGATGAGCGTCTTCGCGCGGCACGGAGTAGACGGCCACGGTTGCATCGGCAGCCTGGCTACGGTGGTAGGCGATCATGTTTCGATACGAGGTGAGGTAGATGTGGTCGCCGGCGAGGATCAGCACCTCGCGCGCGCGGGACTCCTCGATCACGTAAAGGTTCTGATAGACGGCGTCGGCTGTGCCCTGGTACCAGTCCATATCCGCCCGCCCGAGATACGGCTGCAGCATCTGTACGCTGCCGTCGAGCGTATCCAGGCCCCACGGGCGGCCCGCGCCGATATGCGTCATCAACGATCGCGGGCGGTATTGCGTGAGCACAGCGACTTTGTCGATCCCGCTGTTCGAACAGTTGCTCAGCGCGAAATCGATGATCCGGTACTGCCCCCCAAACACTACGCCCGGTTTGGCTCGCTGCTCGGAGAGCACCGAAAGGCGGTCGCCCTGGCCGCCGGCGAGGATCATCGCGAGGACATCGATCAAACGTGGCTCTCCAACACCTGGTGGAGGCATTGTACAGCCGTCGGCCCGCCCCCGGTTGGGAAACGGCCTTGCGAACGCCTTGCACGGGTCTTGCGATTACATGGCGCTTCGTAGCGCCATCGCCTCTGTCCTCGCCACCATGGCGAAGGCACAATCGCGGCAGATGATCGTCTTGAACGTGGTGGAGCAGCTCGCGCTTGCTCCCTGTTCGACATCCGCCACAACAAGCCGCGAATGGGCTCGCGTGACGCGTCCGCAGAGAGGACAAGGTCCGTGATCTGTTTGGCCCCGAGACATCTCCCTACCTCAAAGCCCGCCATGGAATCCTGCCCCCCGTTCGCGCTTAGGGAATCGGGGGCACCGCTTGGGGCACCGCTTAAGGGAAGGCCCAGACGTTTGCACCTCGCTCTGCCCGGCGGTTCTCTATACTTCGTTCATGCGTATCTGCCGGGTTGGTTTGGCACAGATCGACTCCACCGTTGGTGACCTGGCCGGCAATGCGGACCGCATTCGCGCGGCTATCGTGGCGGCGAAGGAAGCAGGCTGCGGTTTTGTCGCCATGCCTGAATTGGCGGTTACCGGCTACCCGCCGGAAGACCTGTTGCTGCGGCGTTCCTTTTGTGCCGAATCGCGCGCGACCATAGAGACCATTTTGCCTTCGACAATGGGCATTGTGGCCGTCGTCGGCTTCGTCGATTGGAACCAGGATGATGCCTACAACGCCGCCGCTATCATCGCCGATGGGCGCTGGGTGGATACCTACCACAAACGCCGCCTTCCCAACTACGGCGTTTTCGATGAGGAGCGGTACTTCGCCGCCGGACGCCGTAACCCCGTCTACCACGCCGGAAACGTCGCATTCGGCGTAAGCGTCTGTGAGGACATCTGGTACCCCGGCTTCCCACTCGATGCCCTTTCACTCGGCGGCGCAGAACTCTGCATCAACATCAACGCTTCCCCATACCACCGGGGCCGCGTGACGGACCGCAGCCGCATGCTCGCCACTCGTGCCGCCGACAACCTCATCGCTGTCGCCTACGTGAACCTCGTCGGCGGCCAGGATGAGCTCGTCTTCGACGGCGCATCCATGGTGTTCGACGCCGAGGGCCGCCTGCTTTCGCGCGCCGCGCAGTTCCGAGAAGACTTGCTGGTCACCGATATCGATCTCGATGCGGTCGCCCAGCGGCGCCTCCACGACCCGCGGCGACGAGTTGAGCTGCGGGATCGGGATGGCTTGCTCGACGTCGAACAGATCGACCTTGGCTTCGTCCCGTCTCCACCAGCGACTCCCTCGCTCGCCCCGAACGTGGCCCCCCTCCTCGATGACGAGGCGGAAGTCTGGGGGGCGCTCGTTGTCGGCACCCGCGACTACCTGCGGAAGACGAATTTCATTCAGGCGGTCATCGCACTCTCAGGGGGAATCGATTCGAGCGTGGTGGCGGCCATCGCCGTGGACGCCATCGGCCCAGAAAACGTGATCGGCGTCTCCATGCCGAGCCGCTACTCAAGCGAACACAGTCGCAGCGATGCGAAAGCGCTCGCGGACAACCTGGGGATTCGCTACCTGACAGTCCCCATCGAGCCCGCGCACGCGGCGATGCTCGAGATGCTCGCCGACGCCTTCGAGGGCACCCCCGAGGGCACGGCGGAGGAGAATGTGCAGTCCCGCCAGCGCGGAAACGTGCTCATGACGCTCTCCAACAAGTTCGGCTGGATCGCCCTCACCACCGGCAACAAAAGTGAGATGGCGACGGGCTACGCCACGCTCTACGGCGACATGGCCGGCGGCTACGCGGTCGTCAAGGATGTACCGAAGACGCTGCTTTTCAAGCTCGCGGCCTGGCGCAACCAGGTCCAGGGACACGAAGTGATCCCTGCCGCGATCCTCACCAAACCGCCCAGTGCCGAACTCAAGCCCGGGCAGTTCGACCAGGACAGCCTTCCGCCCTATGAGACGCTCGACCCCATCCTTGAAGGCTACGTTGAGGATGACCTGACCGTAGACGAATTGGTGGCCCGCGGCTTCGATGAAGCGACCGTGCGCCGCGTCATCGCCATGGTGGACCGCAACGAGTACAAGCGGCGGCAGGCTCCTCCGGGGATCAAGATCACCCCGCGCGCCTTTGGCCGAGACCGGCGGTTTCCGCTAGCGGCGGTTTACCGCCACCGCTGATCTCGCTCTCAGGAGGAGGGAGCGGTGTTAGCCCATCACCTGTACGTGCTCAGGCTGGATGGTGTAGATAACGCGCTGCTCAGCGGCGTTGCGCCCCGGATAGGAATCCTGGTCCAGGTATTTCTTCGCCATCTTGTCGATGTGGGCGTCCGCTCCCTCGGTCGTGTGGCCGGTCACCCTGCCCCGGATCTGGATGTAGCGGTAGGGGTTCGCGTTGTCGTGCACCGAGAGCGCCACGCGCGCGTCCCGCTTCAGATTCCGGTCCTTCTGACGGCCCTCGGCCGTGTTGAACAGGATCGAATCGCCGTCGACATCGACCCAGATGGGCGTCACCTGCGGGGAGCCGTCCTTCATGAGCGTGGCGATGTGGGCGAAGTTGCTTTTCTCGAGAATGTCGCGGTGGGAGGCTGGAATCGTTTCGGGCATCTGCTTACCTCTAATAAGTGGGTGCATAGAACGTAGCCGAGGACGCGGCGCTGCGCAAACGCGGCGCCACCTGTGCGCGCAACCGTCCTATACTCCCCACATCCCACCCTGGAGAACCGCAATGAAGCACGTCCGCCTCGGTCGCACCGGTTTGCAAGTCTCGCGCCTATGCCTCGGTACCATGACTTTCGGTTTACAGTGCGAGGAGAAGACCTCTATCTCCATCATGGACCGCGCGGCTGCGGGCGGGGTCACTTTCTTCGATACCGCTGATGTCTACCCTCTCGGCGGCACGGGAGAGACCGTCGGACGCACAGAGGAGATTGTCGGGCGCTGGCTCCAGGGGCGCCGCTCTACCGTCGTCCTGGCCACCAAATGCTTCGGGCGTAGTGGTCCTCAACGCTGGGACCAGGGAAACTCGCGCAAGCATATCCTCGACGCCGTGGATGAATCGCTGCGGCGCCTTCAGACGGACTATATCGACCTCTACCAGCTGCACGGGCCAGACGCCGATACCCCGATCGATGAGACGTTACGCGCGCTGGAGGACGTTGTGCGTGCTGGCAAGGTGCGCTATGTAGGCTGCTCGAACTTCATGGCCTATCAGGTGGCCCGTGCGATTGGGCGGAGCGAGGCGATGGGCGCCGTTCGTTTCGATTCTGTGCAGCCCCGCTACAACATGCTCTTCCGCGAAATCGAGCGGGAACTTGTGCCGCTCTGCGCCGAGGAGGGAATCGGCGTCATCCCGTACAACCCCATCGCCGGCGGATTGCTCAGCGGGAAGCACAACCCGAACGCCGGCCCGGAAGAGGGCTCACGCTTCACCCTCGGCACCGCGGCGCAGCGCTACCAGGACCGCTACTGGCACGAAGGTATGTTCGAAACGGTGGACCAGCTGCGCCCGATGGCCGCCGATGCGGGCATGACGCTCCCCCAGATGGCCGTCGCATGGGTGCTCGCCAATCCAGCCGTCACTTCGCCGATCATCGGTGCCAGCCGTCCGGAGCAGCTCGACGACACGCTGAAGGCAGCCGAAACGCCGCTCTCGCCCGAGCTGAAGCAGCGTCTCGACGACCTCACCGCGGTCTACCGTCGCGGCGATGCCGGCCGCTGATGTCGGAACTCGCAGACCTCCTCGGCATTGCCCGCCGGGCGGCGGAGATCGCTGGCAAGGTGATCATGCCGCTCTACGAATCCGGGACCACCGTTGAGCTCAAAGAAGACCGGACCCCCGTCACTGCCGCCGACCGGGGCGCCGAAGAGGCCGTCCGCGCCTTTCTCGAGGGCGAGTGTCAGGGCCACGGCATTCTCGGCGAAGAGTTCGGTGAAACTCCCGGTGACGGTCGCCACCGCTGGATCCTGGACCCCATCGACGGCACCAAATCGTTCATCCACCACGTTCCACTCTTCGGCACGCTGATCGCCCTGGAGCGGGACGGAGTGCCCGTGGTCGGCGTTATCGCCTGCCATGCTGCGGGGGAGACGGCATATGCCGCCAGCGGCATGGGCGCGTTCCTGAACGGCGAGCCGATCCGTGTTTCGGCCACCGCTTCCCTCGCCTTGGCCACCGTTTCGATGACCAGCTACCGAAGCGTTGCGCGTCTCTATCCCTTTGGATTCCGTGCCCTCGTCGACAGCTGCGGTCTCGCCCGTGCGTGGGGAGATTGTTACGGCTACCTGATGGTTGCCTCAGGTCGTGCGGACGCAATGGTCGACCCGGAGATGAGCATTTGGGATGCCGCCGCCCTCTACCCGGTCATCACGGAAGCAGGCGGTCGCATCACGACCTGGGAGGGCGAGGAGCGCGTGGGAGAGAGCGTGGTGGCCACCAACGGGCTGCTCCACGACTCCGTCCTCGCAGCGCTCCACACTGAGGCGTAGGCACGCCTGGCCTCGCCAGTGGCTCGCGGGCAGCGAAAAGGCGTGGTGTGCGGCCGCGCCTTCTCTAGGTGCTCAGTTTCGCCGGTTTAGCTCAGGCCTTGCCGATCTTGAACATCTTGGTGCCGCACTCCGGGCACTTGCCCTCGGTGGCGGGCTTGCCGTTCTTCATCGTGATCGGGGTGGCATTGGACATCTCCCGCTTGACGCGGCACTTAAGGCAATAGGCTTCCACGAATCGACTCCCTCCTTCGCATCCTGTGGGAGCAGGATGGGGCACCGGCGAAAAAATGTTATAGAGAGTAAGCGTTTGCTCACTCTCTTCCCGGTACCTCTGGCATGATCGAACCGCCCGCGCGCCGTGTCAAGAGCAAAGTTGAACCTATGAGCGACATAAGTAGCCGATCGACCACTCTTTTCACAGATTCAACAGTTTTAGCCCGCGGATCTCGCCAGTTTCCGCCACGGAACCCAATCCGGCGAAGCTGCCTGCGGCGTCGTAGATTCGCGCCACGTCCGCCGAATTTGCGGCAAGATCCGTCGTCTGGACGCTTGCGCCGTGGCGTAGAAGCACGACTTGCGACAGCGCCAGCACCGCCGCCGCCAGCCCCCCGACCCCCTCATCTGCTTGCCGCAGGCGCTCCTCCAGGCGACCGTTCTCCACCGCGGAGGCGAGCGCCTCGAGCGTAATGGCGTCGCTCAGCGTGAACGCCCCCACCGAGGTGCGCCTCAGGCTGGAGAGGTGCGCACCGCATCCCAGTAGCTCCCCAATGTCCCGCGCGATGCTCCGGATGTAGGTGCCGGGACCGCATCGCACCTGCAACCTCAGCCGGTCGGGTTCCACCACGCTCATACTTATCTCGCGAATGACCACGGGCCGCAGAGGAAGCTCGACCGCCTCCCCGCCGCGGGCTCGCGCATACGACCGTTTGCCGTCCACTTTGATCGCGCTGTACGCCGGCGGGCGCTGCAGGAGGTCGCCGGTGAAGGCGGACTCGATGCTCCGCAGGCGCTGCTGGGTCAGGCTCGGCGGGGGTTTGCGCGAAAGTACTTCGCCCTCGGCGTCGTCTGTGTCTGTCGCCACACCAAGGGTGATCTCGCCCACATATCGCTTTTCGTGGCGGATCATGTATTCGACCAGGCGGGTCGCCTGCCCAAGGCATAGCACGAGTACGCCGGTCGCCATCGGGTCGAGTGTGCCGGTGTGACCGATTCGTCGCTGGCGGGTGATTCCGCGAGCCTTCGCCACCACGTCGTGGCTCGTCCACCCCGCCGGCTTGTCGATGACAAGGATGCCGTTGAGGTTCGAGGCCGAGGGCCTGCCCACTACTCGACTTCGGGCAGGACGTTTGTGTCGAGTGGATGCGCCGGGTCGTGCGTCACCTGGTTGATCAGCGAAGCGAGGCGCGCGCCGCGTTCGATTGAGGGGTCGAATTTGAAGACGAGTTCGGGGACGTTGCGCATCTTCAGGCGGTGCATCAGCTCGCGGTGCATAAGGTGCGCCGAACTTTCGAGCCCTTTGAGCGCGCCATCGCGTTCGCCCTCGTTCCCCAGGTGGGAGACGTAGACCACGGCGCGGCGCAGGTCTGGCGAAACCTGCACTTCGGTGATCGAGATCAACCCCCGGCTCACCCGCGGATCCTTCACTTCGCGAAGAATCAGGTGGCTGAGCTCTTCGCGAAGCAGTTCATTGACGCGGGCCGTCCGCATACTCATCGGGAGCTCCTGTGCCGGAAGCTCGGCACCTTAGTTGGTGCGCTCTTCGTGGTAGAACTCGACCACGTCGCCCTCGACGAACTTATCGAACCCTCCGATGACGATGCCGCACTCGTAACCCGCCTGCACTTCGCGCACGTCGTCCGCGAAGCGCTTGAGCCCCTCGCAGCGGCCCTTGCCCACCTCCACGCCCTTGCGAAGAATGCGCACGTTCAGTCCGCGCTTCAGTGTGCCATCGAGCACGTAGCTGCCGGCGATACCGCCCAGCCGGCTGGACTTGAAGATCTGGCGCACCTCGGCGTGGCCGTCCACCACCTGCGCGAACGTCGGCTCGTACATGCCGGCCAACGCTTTTTCGATCTCCTCGATCGCTTGGTAGATGATCGTATAGGGGCGAATCTCTACGCCTGTGGCGTCTGCGCGCTTTCTCGCCGAAGGGTCGGTTTTGATGTTGAACGCGATGATGATCCCGTTCGAGGCCTCAGCCAGCATTACGTCCGAGTCGCTCACGGGACCCGTGGCCGCGTGAATCACCTTCACCTTCACCTCGGAGGTGCCGAGCCGCTCCAGCGCACCCTTCACGGCTTCCGCGCTTCCGCGCACGTCCGCCTTGAGAATCAGGATGAGCTCCTTCAGCTTGCCAGCACTGATCTCGTTGAAGAGCGTGTCGAGGTTCACGTGCGCGTGGTCCGTCTGCTCGTCGGCTTCGCGACCCCGCTTTCGTGCTTCCACGATAAGGCGTGCTTCGCGCTCGTCCGAGACGACGCGGATGCGCTCGCCCGCCTCGGGCACATTCTCGAGACCCATGATCACCACCGGTGACGCAGGCCCGGCCTCTTTGATGCGTTCGCCGCGGTCGTTGAACATCGCCTTCACTTTGCCGCTAGTCTCGCCCGCCACGAGAGCATCGCCCTGGCGGAGCGTGCCATTCTTCACGAGCACAGTAGCGATCGGTCCGCGAGACGGATCGAGCTCGGCCTCCACGACCACGGCAATCCCGGGTCGGTTGGGGTTCGCCTTCAGCTCCGAGATCTCTGCAACCAGGTTGATCGATTCGAGCAGGTCGTCGAGTCCCGTCCCCTTGAGTGCGGAGACCGGCACCGCTACCACGTCACCGCCGTAATCCTCGACCACGAGGCTGTGCTCCGTGAGCTGCTGCTTCACCCGGTCGGCGTTCGCGCCCGGGAGGTCACTCTTGTTAATCGCAACGATGATCGGGACGCCCGCGGCTTTAGCGTGGTTGATCGCCTCGATAGTTTGAGGCATCACGCCGTCATCGGCCGCAACCACGAGCACTGCTATGTCCGTCACCTGGGCGCCGCGCGCGCGCATCGCGGTGAACGCCGCGTGTCCGGGCGTGTCGATGAAGGTGATGACTTTCCCGTCCAGCTCCACCTGGTAGGCGCCGATATGTTGAGTGATCCCGCCCGCTTCGCCAGAGGCGACTTTCGTGGTGCGAATGGCGTCCAGAAGGCTTGTCTTGCCGTGGTCTACGTGCCCGAGAATCGTTACCACAGGCGGGCGCGCAACGAGCGAAGCCGGATCATCGGGCTCCTCTTCCTCGTCCACCACTTCGGGCAGCGAGCTGACTTCAGCGGTCGCCAACTCCTCGGGATCGAAGCCAAGTTCGACGGCCACGATCGCCGCCGTCTCGTAGTCGATCGACTGGTTCATCGAAGCCATGACGCCGTTCGTCATGAGCCGCTTGATGACCTCGACTGGTGTGACAGCCAGGAGGTCGGCAAGCTCTTTCACGGTTAGCGCCGCGGGAATTTCGACCGCGGTGTTGGGGTTTGCCGTCATACTGATTCGCTTTCTTCTGCCGGCAGGGCCTGGGCGAAGGCGCGAAGCGCCTGCAATTCTTCCGGAGCCGGGGAAACTTTGAGTGCGTGTTTAATGGTAGCGCCTTTCAGCGCTTTCTCCCAACAGGAGCGGATAGGATGGAGGTACGCTCCCCTCCCGTTCGCCTTCCCTGTGGGATCGACGAGAATCTGTTGTTCCGGTGTGCGCACAATGCGCACGAGTTCGCGCTTGCCCTTCTCTTCCCGACAGGCGATGCACGTGCGCTGCGGCACCTTCCGTGGGGGCTGCGCGTTCAGATTGGACACAGTCCGCGGCCCTTAATGGATACGCCCGGAGTAGTCGATCTCCTCGAGGTCCTCTTCGGTCTCTTCGATGAAGCGTGGCGCCCGCTTCGCTTTCGCCTTGTTGGCCGCCGCCTTCTTGGCAATCTCGTCGGCTTCCGACTGGCGCACAAGGTCCTCGCCGAAGCGGATCGCGCTCGGCTTATGCTCCGGCACGATAGCGGCGGGCACTTCGTACTCCTCGTCGTCATCGTCGCGCTCTTCGCCGTAATCCTCGGATTCGCGCTCATCGCGGTCCGGCACGGGCATCTGGGCCAGCGCTGCCGCGAAGGTCACGTCTTCCTCTTCGATGGCCGCGAGTTCCGCATCGGTCTTGGCGACCGGTACTGTCGGTCGCACGACGATCGGCTCCGGCACCGCAGCGGCGATCTCCTCGGCTTCCGCGATAACGTCGATGTCCGGCTCCTCACCGGGAGCGAACGGCACGAAGGAGGCCGGCGACTCAGCGCGTTCCGCGGCGGCCTGGGTGTGGATGTCGATCCGCCAGCCTGTGAGCTTCGCGGCGAGGCGCGCGTTCTGCCCCTCCTTGCCGATTGCAAGCGAGACCATGCTGTCCGGCACGCGCACGGTGGCTTTGTGTTCGTCCGCGTCGATCGTCACTTCGATCACCTGAGCGGGACTGAGTGCGTTCGAGACGAAGTTCGCGGGATCCGGGTCCCACTTGATCACGTCGATCCGCTCTCCGGTCAGCTCGTTCACGATATTCTGGATGCGGCTGCCGCGCGGGCCCACGCAGGCGCCGATCGGGTCGATGTTCGGGTTGCGAGCGTAGACGGCGACCTTGCTGCGGTGCCCACCCTCACGCGCGATGCTCTTGATCTCCACGGTGCCTGCCAGGATTTCCGGGACTTCCATCTCGAAGAGTCGCCGAAGCAGGTTGCGATGCGAGCGGCTGACGATAATCTGCGGGCCCTTGATTGCCTTTGCCACTTCGAGCAGGAGCACTTTGGCACGCTGGCCGGGGCGCAGATGCTCGTTCCGCACCTGTTCGGTGTACGGCAACACGGCCTCGGTACCCTTGCCCAGCTCGATGATCGCCTGGCGCGGCTCCACCCGCTGGACGGTCCCGACGATGATTTCGCCCTCGCGCCCGACGTATTCGTCGAACACGGCGTCTCGTTCCGCCTCGCGCAGCCGTTGGAGGACCACCTGCTTCGCGGTCTGAGCGGCGATGCGGCCGGCGTTGTCCGGAATCTTGATTTCGAAGTCGAGGACATCACCCTCAGCCGCGTTGACCTTGTAGCGCTTCGCCTCTTCGATCGAGATTTCGACGTTCGGCTCAACTACCGATTCCACCACCGCCTTCTGCATGTAGGCGCGGATGTCGCCGCTTTCGTGGTCAATTTTGGCGTAAATGTTGGGCGCGTTCTCGCCTTCCTTGCGATAGGCGGAAGTGAGGGCAGCCTCAACCGCTTCGAAGACCACCTCCTTCGGGAGGTTCTTCTCCGCGGCCAGTTGACCGAGCGCCAGCAAAAATTCGTTCTTCATACGCCTCAACAAAAAAGTGGACCCGAGGGCCCACTTCGCTTCACAAGGAAGTGCTGTGTTGAGGGGAGTATAGCACCGGGGGCAAGTAGTTGCCGCCCGCATTCAGAAAATTCACCTTACAGACCCGGTATCTGACTTCAGGCCCGGATCCCCGCCACGGCATCGGCGATCGACACCACTTCCGTCTCTCCCGTCCGTCGGTTTCGGATCTCCACGCCGCCCTTCTCCAGCGCCCGCGGACTGACCGTCACCCGGAACGGGACGCCGATCAGGTCGGCGTCCTTGAACTTAATGCCTGCCGATTCGTCGCGGTCGTCGATGAGCGACGAGAGCCCCGCAGCCGTGAGCGCGGCTTCGAGCTCCGCGAGCGCCTCGGAGATTGGCGCCTGGTCAAGGTTAAGGGTCACGAGATGAGCGTCGTAAGGGGCCACGGACGTCGGCCAGATGATGCCGTTCGCGTCGTGGTTCGCTTCGATGATCGCCGCCAGCAGGCGCTCCACGCCAATGCCGTAGCACCCCATGACCGCTGGGTGGCGCTCGCCGGATTCGTCGAGGTAGTTCACGCCGATAGCCTCGGAGTAGACCGTGCCGAGCTTAAAGACGTGCCCCATCTCCATACCGCGACGCGTTTCGAGTGCTGCGCCGCAAGTTGCGCACGCGTCCCCGCGGCGAGCCAGCGCAATGTCCGCGACCAGGTCCGCCTTCCAATCTCGCCCTTGGTTTGTGTTCAGCAGATGGGCGCCGTCCTCGTTCGCCCCGGCCACCAGGTTCGAAGCTTCCGCCGCGCTGCTGTCGGCCACGATGCGCATCCCCACAAGGCCTACGGCGGAGGCCGAGCCCGCCACCAGCCCGGAGGCGCGGACCATCGGCTCGTCCATGGGCTCCAGCTCCTTCGCCTTCAGCACGTTCTTGAGCTTTATCTCGTTGACGTCCAGGTCACCGCGAATCGCGACGAAGACCGGCTGGCCATCCACCTTGTAGAAGACCGCCTTGTTCGTCTGGCGCTCCTCCACGCCCAAGAAGGCTGCGAGAGCGGGGATCGTCTTGATTCCTGGCGTCGCCACCTTCGACATGTCTAGTGGCTCAGACTCCACGGCGGGCGGCCTGCGGAAGTCCGCCTTCTCCGCATTCGCCGCGTATCCGCAGCCTGGGCAGAGCAGGATCTCGTCCTCCCCGTCCTCGGTCAGGAAGATGAACTCCTGGCTCTCTTTTCCGCCGATTGCGCCGGAATCGGCGGCCACAGGGATAACGGGCACTCCGGCGCGCTCGAAGATCCGGATGTAAGCGGCGAACGCGGCATCGTACGAGGAGTCCAGCGTCTCCCAGGTGGTGTCGAAGCTGTAGGCGTCCTTCATCGTGAATTCCCGCAGCCGGACGAGTCCGCCGCGAGGGCGCTGCTCATCGCGAAACTTTGTCTGAATCTGGTAGAGCGTGACCGGGAGATCCCGGTAGCTCTGAATGGTGCGCGAGGCGAGGAAGCTCATCACCTCTTCATGCGTGGGCCCGAGCACAAAGCCGCGCTCTTTGCGGTCCGCCAGCCGAAAGAGCGTCTGGCCCATCGATTCGGCGCGACCAGTCTGCTCCCAGTTCTCGATTGGCTGCAGCGCCGGGAGGTGCACTTCCTGCGCCCCGCTGAGGTCCATCTCGTCGCGGATGATGCCCTCGATCTTGCGCATCACGCGCCAGCCCAGCGGGGTGAAGCAGTAGAGTCCGGCGGCCAACGGCGTCGCGAGGCCAGCGCGCAGTAACAGCCGGTGGCTCGCGAGTTCCGCCTCCGAAGGCGGCTCACGCAGGGTTCTCAGGAGCAGTTTGCTCATCCGCATCGGGGACAATCCTTGTTCGGTTGGTGAGTGCACGTTGCCGCGCGCGGTCGGTTCCGGTCAAGCGCTTGAGGACCCACTCAGCCCCGCCGAGTCGACGATCAGCGTTACCGGCCCGTCGTTCGCCAGGGACACGACCATCCCCGCGCCGAACACTCCGCGCTGGCAGGGTACCCCTAGGGCCTCGACTGCCCTGCAGAAGGCGTCGTACAGAGGCTCGGCGACCGCCGCTCCGGCGGCTTCTTCGAAGGATGGGCGACGACCCTTCCGCACATCGCCGTAGAGCGTGAACTGGCTGACGCAGAGGATCGAACCGTCCACGTCCTTCAGGCCCAGGTTCATCCGTCCGCCCGCATCCCCAAAGAGGCGCAGGCCAGCGACTTTCGCGGCGACGGTCTGCGCTGTCGCCAGGCTGTCTCCGTGGGTGGCGCCGAGGAGGACAAGAAACCCCGCTCCAATCGTGGCCACCACCTGGCCCTCCTCTTGCACGGACGCCGAGCTGACGCGTTGCACCACCGCGCGCAGCTACGCCACTCCACGCGCAGGGAGCGCTACGGCCATCAGAATGAGTGCTTTGAGATGATCGCGAAATTCAGACTCAGCCGCGACAGCGGGGAAGTTCGTCCCATGGTCGATCTGGGCGGTGTACACGAAGCCGAGGGCGAGCATCATCGCGGCGTCCAGGCGAACGGCAGACTCTTCCGGCGGAAAGACGGTGAGAAAGTAAGGCGCGAGCGTCTTACGCCAGTGCACGCGCTTCGCCTCCCGCACCGCAAGCGCAGTTTCGTCGCCGTCGAGCACGCTGCGCATCAGGATCCGATTGAGGGCATCCTGCTTCGCCGCCCCGTTCAGCATCCAGTCTACGAGGTCCATGAGCGTAGATTCGTCAAGCACCTGGTCGGCGGAACGTAGCGTTGGGGCGGGCGAACGGAGCTCTTCGAGTGGCGAAGGCAATCCCCAGAGTTCGTCGAGTATCGCTCGCTTGCTCTTGAAATAGTAGTAAACGGCGGGGTCGGTGAGTGCGCATCGTTCGGCGATCGCCCGTACCGAGGTTCCGTCGAAGCCGTCGCGTCCAAACAGCTCCATGGCCGCCTGCAGGATTCGCTTGCGCGTCCGGTCGTTGCGACGGATGGGTACCCCTGCGGGCGCGCTCACTCGGCCAGCGTCCCACGTGGCGGCAGCACTGATTCGAGCATCTCGCGCATCCGTTGTTGGAAACCGTCCTCCCGGACCACGCGTTCGAACTTCTCGCCGTATCGCAGAATGGCGTCCCAGAACAGGCCGCAGAGCATGAAGGTCACGATATCCTCGCGCTGCATCGCATCTTCACCGAAATAGGTACGAAAGAACGGCCTCACCATCTCGCGGTATGTCAGGTCGTTGTCGCGGCGGAACTGGATGGCTGCGGGTGTCCCGCTGATCTGTTCGCGAAAGGAGAGCCGTACGAGGTTGCCGCTCGCGGCGTAACTGGTGAAGAAACCCATCAGGGCGGTGATCGCCGAATCGAGCCCGCTATCCGGCGGGAGTGGCGATTCGATCATCGGCTCGACGAGCAGGGCGTCGTGGAGGTCGCGCTTCGTTTCGAAATAGTAGTAGACGCCTGGATCGGTGAGCCCGGCCCCCTCGGCAATCATCCTAATTGTCGTGCCCCGGTAGCCACGGCGGGCGAACAGCTCGCAGGCCACCGCGAGAATCCGGTCCCGCGTGTCTCTGGTCCCCTCGTTCAGCAGGCGGGCATGTCTGGCCATCGGCGGAGTATAGGCATCGGCACCTGCTGGGGCCAGATTCGGGGTGCCGGCGCGGACGCGGGGTTGGTGAGTTCAGGACGCCGCAGAATCGGCCTTCGATTCTGATTGGGTCGGTGCTGACTCTTTTGCGGGCTTCGCCTCCGTCTTGGCGGCTGGCTTCGACTCCGTCTTGCCCGCAGGCTCGCTGCTCGCGCCCGAATCGCCAGATCCCGA
>JBDSEP010000323.1:0-9675 GCA_039919985.1 Tepidiformaceae bacterium
CGGCGGCGCTGAACGCTCGATAGCGCTCACCCTTTCGGCAGCCATTCGTCACAACTCGCGGCGTGGACGAACATATGATCATGCGGCAACAGCCAATTGATTGCCCGGGCGTGGTTTGAGGGTGGGCAACACGGCGCGTCGCCTGTGGTCGAAGTTGCCACGGCCTATCCGCGCCCCTATTGGACTGCTGGGCAAGACCATCCGCCTTTATATGGACGACCACTGCGGGACCTACGCCGCAGCCATCGCCTACTACGCGCTCTTTTCGCTCATCCCCCTCAGCCTGATCATCCTCTCCGTCTTCGGACTCTTCGTCGATCGCCAGGACATCACCAACTTCGTTTTCGAGCAGATCCCCCTGAAGGAGAGCGAGTCTGTCCGCGCCAGTGTGAACACGATCGTGCAGCGCGCGCAGGATGTCTCACTCGCCGGCATCTCCTTCGGGGTGCTCATCCTGCTCTGGTCATCGAGCGGAATCTTCGCCGCCGTCCGGCGCGGCCTGGACGTCACGAGCCACCGCACTCGCTACCGCTCCTACTGGCACGGCAAGCTCGTTGACGCGGCGCTGGTCCCCGCCCTCGGCCTCCTCATCCTGCTTTCCATCGGACTCACCGCCCTCGCGCAGCTCGTCATCTCCCGCGTGGGAGAGGTTGGGCCCCTGAACTTCGACGCCAATCTCGCGCTCCGCACGTCTTCCTTCGTTCTGCCGGCTATCGTCTCGTTCGTGATGTTCCTGCTGCTCTACCACTTCGTCCCCAGCTCCCGGACGGCCTGGCCAGAAGCATTCGCCGGAGCGGCGTTCGCCACCCTGCTCTTCGAAATCGCCAAGAACAGCATCGCCTACATCATCGAGGCCGCGCCCTATTCGAAAGACACGGCGATCTACGCCGGATTTGGGACGGCCCTCGGGTTCCTCTTCTGGATGTTCGTCAACGCATCTATCCTCCTGCTCGGGTCGGAGTTTGCGCGGGCCGTCGCCCGGCCCGCATCCGTCCCGCCGGTCACGGTCGAGCCGATCGATGACCCGCTTCCCGTAACCGGCGCCGAGGTGATTGTGGGCCACTGACCGCCGCCCTCCCAAGGCGTATCCTTCCTCCCACTGGAGGTTCGCGCATGTTTGTAGAGATCGACCACGTTGCTGTCGTCGCCGCCACCTGGGATGACGCCCGCGAAGTGCTGCTCGCAAAACTCGGGCTGGAGTTGGATGAGAAGCGTTCGCCGCTCCCGGATGGCGTCTACTTCGCGCCGGAACGGACCAATAACTATTTCCTCAAGGTGGGTATCGGGAACACTCGCGTCGAGGTGTTGATTCCCGCCGACACCACGAGCGGCACGGCGAAGTTCCTCGCACGCAACGGGCCTGGGCTGCACCACATCGGCTACGCCTGCGCCGACGTCGCCGTCGAGGCCGCACGGCTCGAAGAGGCCGGTCTCCGGCGAATCGATATCGGCCCCTCTGCGAATCCCAACCGACTGGCAGCCGCGTTCTTCCACCCAAAGAGCGTGAACGGCATCCTGACTGAACTGGTGCCGGTCTATCGAGAGCGCGCTTGAACCGGTAGCCACATCACCGACTGCTAAGCGGCAGCGGGTGTCACCAGTTCTGCCGCGATCGCCTCCATCCGTCCGATGACGGACTCGGTCGAGCGTCCGCCAATTACCAGGATGAGTTGGTCCACGCCCAGTTCGCGGAACTCCTCGGCGTGCGCTGGTGTGAAGAACCCGGGCGCGGGCCTCACGCTCACGGAAACATCCGCCCGACTTCGCCCCTCGCCCTCCAACATTCGTTCCAGCGCGCCGATGCGCTCGGCGGCCGTCTCAGGCGTCAGGTTGAAGCCGAACCAACCGTCGCCCTTACGTGCCACGCGGCCGAGAGCAGCATCTGATTCGCCACCGAAGATGATCGGCGGGTAGGGCGTTTGCACCGGCTTTGGAGACTGCCGACATGTGGGCAGCGAGTAGAACTCGCCTTCGAACGACGAGACGTCGTCCAGCCAGAGGCGGCGCATTACTTCGAGGTACTCCTCGGTGCGCGGACCGCGGCGCGCCCACGGGACGCCGAGCGCTGCGAACTCCTCCCGCAGCCAGCCGATGCCGACGCCGAAGTCGATGCGCCCATTGGAGAGGCGGTCGACCGTGGTCACCTGCTTCGCCGTGTAGACCGGGTTTCGCTGCGGCACCAGGGCGATGCCAGTGCCCAGCCGCACTTTCTTCGTCGCCGCCGCGAGGAAGGCCAGCACATTGAACGGGTCCAGCACTCCGGCGTTTGGTCCGACGGCCAGCTTTCCGTCGTCGGCGTACGGATACCTGGAGGCGTACTCATCGAAAAGCACGACATGTTCAGGTGCCCAGATGGAGGAAAAGCCGAGGCGGTCGGCTCCCGCCCCCACGGCCATCAGATAATCGGGCGTGGCGATGGGTGAAAAGAGCGGCGGCATGATGCCAATCTGCACGGGGGGCCTCCAGCGACTGATAGCCGATTCTAGCGCGGCGATTGCCCGAACGGCTCCTCCGGCCACTATCGGGACCCTCGTCTCACAGAGACTTAAACAACAGTAAAGTTGGAAAAGTCGGCGGCAGCGGGTACAATGGTCTCATGCAAGGAACGCGTGAGCGCATTCTCGAACTGGTGATCAAGCGTCGCGAGCTTCGCGTCGAAGATCTCGCTGACGCCCTGGGGATCACCCCGGCAGCCGTTCGTCGCCACCTCGATAACCTGCGGGCCGATGGCCTCGTGGACGTGCGCGCAGTCAAACAGCCCACCGGGCGCCCCTACCACGCCTACCACGCCACCGACGCGGCCACCACGCCGGTACCTGCGGCCTACGCTGGCCTCTTGGAACGGATGCTGCGGTCAGTCGGCGAACGGGACGAAGTGATCTCCTCCGTGATGGCCTCCGTCGCGGAAGCGCTCGCCTCGAGGCATCGCCCGGAGCTTGTTGGCACCGCCTCTGGCGCGAACGCCGAACGCGTTGCCCAGGTGACCGAGAGCCTGAAGGCGGATGGCATCCTCGAAAGCTGGAACTCCCAGCCTGACGGATTTCACCTCGTGAATGGCGCCTGCCCCTATCACAAGGCCGCAGAGATCTCGACGCTGCCCTGCGAATCGGATCGCAAAGCCATCGAACTGCTCCTCGGTTTGCAGGTCGAACAACTCAACCGGATTGTCGATGGTTCGCCAATCTGCGAGTACCTGGTTCGCGCCACCCGCGAATCTGAACCCCAACTGATCGAAGTACGGTAAGGAGTCCTCATGAGCACCACCCCACTGCTGGAGATTAAGAGTCTCCGCGCAAGCATCGCAGACAAAGAGATCCTGAAGGGCTTGTCGCTCTCCATTAATAAGGGCGAAGTACACGCCATCATGGGCCCCAACGGCTCCGGCAAGAGCACGCTCGCCAACGTCCTTATGGGTAACCCGAGCTACAAGGTGACCGGCGGAGATGTCCTCTTCAAGGGCCAGTCCCTGCTCGAACTCCCGGTCGACCAGCGCGCACGCCTCGGTCTCTTCCTCGCCTTTCAGTATCCCGTGGCTATCCCCGGAGTAACCATGGTGAACTTCCTGCGCCAGGCTGTGAACGCCGTCCGCGGCACCGAAGTGCCGATTCGCGAATTCCGCACGAATCTTTTCGCTAAGATGGACGTCCTGAAGGTCGACCAGGATTTCGCCCGCCGCTACGTAAACGACGGCTTCAGCGGTGGCGAGAAGAAGCGCGCCGAAATGCTCCAGATGGCGATGCTCGAACCCGCCATGGCTGTCCTCGATGAGACCGACTCCGGGCTCGATATCGATGCCCTGCGTACCGTCGCCGAGGGTGTGAACGCCCTCATGAACGACGAGATGGGCTTGCTCCTCATCACCCACTACCAGCGCCTCTTGAACTACGTGAAGCCGCAGTTCGTGCATGTGCTGATCGACGGTCGAATCGTCCGCTCCGGCGGGCCCGAACTTGCCGAAGAGCTTGAAGTTACCGGCTACGACGAAATGGAAGCTGCCCTCGCCGCTTCCGCGCAGGCCTGAGGAGGCTCCCATGACGACCGCCACGAACCTGATAAACAGCGACAACTACGAAACGAAGTTCGGCTTTCACGACGATGAGACGGCCTTCTTCAAGGCCAACAAGGGTCTCACAGCCGACGTCGTGAACATGATCTCCGATATGAAAGACGAGCCGCAGTGGATGCGCGACTTCCGCCTGAAGTCGCTTGCCCTGTTCTACGAAAAGGAGAACCCGTCCTGGGGCTCCCCGCAACTCGATGAGCTCGACTTCAACGATATTCACTACTTCGTTCGCGCCACGGACCGCGACGAGCGCTCCTGGGACGACGTGCCGGAGTACATTCGCAATACCTTCGACAAGCTCGGCATCCCCGAGGCGGAGAAGAAGTTCCTCGCCGGCGTAGGCGCCCAGTACGACTCGGAAGTCGTCTACCACAACATCCGCGAAGACCTCGAGAAGCTCGGCGTCCTCTTCCTCGGCACAGACCAGGCGCTGAAGGAACACGAGGAACTCTTCCGCGAGTACTTCGCCACCATCGTGCCCCCCGGCGACAACAAGTACGCCGCGCTCAACAGCGCGGTCTGGAGCGGAGGCTCGTTCATCTACGTGCCGAAGGGCGTGAAGGTGGATATCCCGCTGCAGGCCTACTTCCGCATTAACACCCAGAACATGGGCCAGTTCGAACGCACGCTGATCATCGCCGACGAAGGCAGCCAGATTCACTACGTGGAGGGCTGCACGGCCCCCACCTACACCACCGACTCACTCCACAGCGCTGTCGTCGAGATCATCGTGAAGAAGGACGCCCGCGTTCGTTATACGACCATCCAGAACTGGTCGAACAACGTCTTTAACCTCGTCACCAAGCGCGCCGCCGCCTACGAGAACGCGGTCATGGAATGTGTCGATGGCAACCTCGGTTCGAAGCTGACGACCAAGTTCCCAAGCGTCTACTTGATGGGCGAAGGCGCCCACGCTGAGATTCTTTCGTTGGCGTTTGCCGGAGAAGGCCAGCACCAGGACGCGGGCGGCAAGGTTGTTCACGCCGCTTCCAACACAACCTCCACCATCATCTCCAAATCGCTCAGCCGTCAGGGCGGGCGCACCAGCTATCGCGGCCTGCTGAAGGTCTACGACGGCTGCGAGAATGTGAAATCCAACGTCCGCTGCGATGCCCTGCTCTTGGATGAACAGTCTCGCTCGGATACCTACCCGACCATGGAGATCGATGCCAGCGATGTCCACATCCAGCATGAGGCGTACGTCTCGAAGCTCGGAGAGGATCAGCTGTTCTACCTCATGAGCCGTGGGATGACCGAAGAGAACGCCGCCAAAATGATCGTCAACGGCTTCGTTGAGCCGATCGTCAAGGAACTCCCAATGGAGTACGCGGTGGAGCTCAACCGGCTTATCGAGCTTCAGATGGAAGGTGCGGTCGGCTAAGACCTGGCCGCCAACCTTCCAGGCCTCGTGCGAATAAGATGTCCGGGCCTCTGCCAGGGGGAATGACTGGTGCCCGGCGAATCGAAAGGGATGGGCAGATGAGTTCTGCGATTGAAACCACGAACATCGAAGCTAATAGCAGGGGGATCGGTGCCGAAAACCGCGACGCCCCATGGCTCGCTGTTCTGCGCAGCGAAGGCGTCCGCCTCGCTGGTCAGCTCGGCATGCCCGACTCCCGCCGCGAACGGCCATGGAAGTACCTGGACATCAGTGGCCTCCAGGTTGAGGGCTACACGCCTGCTGCCGGTATGCTGACGCTGGGCGGAGCCACTACCGGGGTGACTGTCGGCGACATCCGGGACGGCGACGCGACGCTCCAGGCGACAGCTGAAAAGCACCTCGGCAAGAGCGTAACGCC
This sequence comes from Tepidiformaceae bacterium, assembly GCA_039919985.1. Classification (GTDB taxonomy): domain Bacteria; phylum Chloroflexota; class Dehalococcoidia; order Tepidiformales; family Tepidiformaceae; genus PNKC01. The sequence goes on from JBDSEP010000323.1 coordinate 5,863, forward strand.
GGGGCGCAGCCGCCTCGACGCGCTCCACTACGCCTACCTGCGCGACGTGGTTGTAGTGGACGTGGCCGCCAACACTGAAGCCACGGAGCCTGTGCGCATCGGTCGCCAGTTCGCCGAGTCTCTGCAGATTGCCGCCCCGCACACGCTCATCGTCACCGGTGCCAACAGCCGCGTGACAGTCGTCGAAGATTGCCGCTCGGGCGATGGCGACATCGTCGTCCTCCCGGTTGTCGAGGTAATCCCCGGGCCGGCCTCCGAGGTGCGGTACGTCACGCTTCATCGCTGGGGGCCAAAGACGCAAGTCTTCGCGGACCAGCGCCTCGTCACCGATCGCGATTCGGCGTTCTGGAATCTGAACGTCATCACCGGTGGGAAAGTGGTGAAGAGCCATATCGAATGTTCGCTCGAAGGGCGAGGGTCCTCCAGCGAACTGCTGGGCGTCGGCTTTGGCAATGACTCGCAGCACGCCGACTTCTTCACCCTTCAGGACCATATCGGTGCGGACACCCGCAGCGACCTCATGTACAAGTCCGCCCTCACGGACCATGCGCGAGCCGTCTACTATGGGCTGACGCGCATCGGCCTCGGCGCCCGCAACGGAGACGCGAATCAGGAGAACCGCAACCTGCTCCTCAGCAAGACCGCCAAAGCAGATAGCGACCCGGTGCTCGAAATTCTCACGAATGACATCATCCGCGCTTCCCATGGCGCCACCGCCGGACCAGTGGACGAAGAGCAGCTCTACTACCTCCAGACACGCGGTATCCCGCACCCCGCTGCCGAAGCCCTGCTTGTGCGTGCCTTCCTCGGCCAGGTGCTCGCCCGCGTGAAGGACGAAGCGTTGCGCGAGGAGTTCGTCGAGATCCTCGACCTGAAGCTGGAGAATCGCTAATGCCCTGGACCACCGTCGCGCAGGAGTGTGAACTCGCAGTCGGCTCGGCCACCGTGGTGGAAGCCGGGGGGCGGCGCATCGCGCTTTGCAACACCGGCGAAGGCTTCCACGCGATCGACGACATCTGCACGCACGACGGCGGTTCATTGGACCAGGGAGAGCTTGTGGGCTTCTCCATCGAATGTCCCCGGCACGGCGCGCGGTTCGATGTACGCACTGGGAAAGTCCTCGCCCTGCCCGCAGTTCGCCCGATACGCACCTACCCCACGCGCGTCACCTCCGGAGCAGTTGAGGTCGAGGTGCCGTGACGGTCCCCACCAATCTCGACGTCGTGCGCATCCAGCGCGATTTTCCAATCCTCCGCCAGGAGGTGAATGGGCGGCGACTCGTCTATCTCGATAACGCGGCCACAACCCAGAAGCCCCGCCAGGTGATAGACGCGCTGGTCACCTACTACGAAACCTCGAACGCAAACATTCACCGCGGAATCCACACGCTGGCCGTCCGCGCCACGGCCCAGTACGAGGCGGTTCGCGGCAAGGTCGCGGCGCACATCGGTGCACCTGATTCTTCGGACGTGGTGTTCACGCGAAATACCACCGAATCGATCAACCTCGTCGCACGCGCCTGGGGTGACGCGAATGTTGGCGAAGGTGACGAGATTGTGCTCTCGCTCATGGAGCACCACTCCAATATCGTGCCCTGGCAGATGCTCGCCCGGCGCGTCGGCGCGAACCTGCACTACGCGGCCGTGAAGAACGACGGAACACTCGACCTCGACTCCCTCCGTGCGCTCGTCACGCCGCGGACGAAGCTCGTCAGCATCGTCCACATGTCGAACGTCCTCGGGACGATCAACCCGGTAGCGGAGATCGCCTCCATTGCCCACGCTGCGGGTGCCCGCCTGCTCGTGGACGGCGCCCAGAGCGCCCCGCATCTGCCTCTCAATGTCGAATCGATGGACTGCGACTGGTTCGCTTTCTCCGCCCACAAGATGCTGGGGCCTACCGGCGTCGGTGTGCTCTGGGCGAAAGCGGGGCTGCTCCAGCAGATGGAGCCATTCCTTGGCGGCGGCGAAATGATCTCCGTTGTGAAGCCCGAAGGTTCGACCTGGGCGGACGTTCCCCACAAGTTCGAAGCCGGCACGCCGACCATCGCCGATGTCATCGCCTTCGGCGCGGCCCTCGATTACCTGAGTGATCTCGGCATGGAATCGGTGCGGGCGCATGAGAAGGCCATTACGGCCTACGCCATCGAACAGCTCGAACTTCTGCCTGGTGTGCAGATTCACGGGCCGCATGATGTCGAACTGCGCGGCGGCGCAGTGAGCTTCACGCTCAAAGGTGTACACCCTCACGACGTGAGTACAGTGGTCGATTCCTACGGGGTCGCCATCCGCGCCGGACACCACTGCGCCCAACTGCTGATGCGTCGGCTGGGGGTTCCCGCCACCAACCGTGCCAGCTTCTACATTTACAACGACGAACGCGACGTAAAGGTGCTTATCGAGTCTCTCCAACACGCAATCAGGGTATTTTCGAATGACGCTGCCCGAACCGCAGTTTGACGATCTTTACCGCGAGCTGATCCTGGACCACTATCGGCGGCCCAGGAATCGCGGCACGCTGGTTTCCGCCACGAGAACCGTGGAGGGAGTGAACCCCGTCTGCGGAGACGAAATCCGACTGGACCTACTCATCACAGCCGAGGTTATCGAAGGGATCGCGTTCTCGGGGCAGGGCTGTTCCATCAGCCAATCCAGCGCCTCCATGCTCACCGAGCGGGTGAAGGGCAGGAGCACCGCGGAGGCGCTTCGCGCCCTCACTGAGGTCCGCGCGATGCTACTGGACGGTGCACCGCCCGCTTCGGACCTCGGAGACCTCGAATCACTCGAAGGGGTGGCTCGCCTTCCCGTCCGGGTAAAATGCGCACTGCTCTCCTGGAACGTGCTCCAGGAAGGGCTCACGTCACCGGCGAACGTCGCCTGAGAGGAACCACCAATGACTGAAGCTGAAGCCCCCGAGACGACGCAGGCCATGCCTTCCCGCGATGAGTTGATGACCAGGCTCGCCGAGGTGAAAGACCCCGAAATCAACATGAGCATCGTCGAGCTTGGTCTCGTCTACGACATCGAGCCGGAAACGAGTGGAGACGTGCTTGTGACCATGACCCTGACGAGCCCCGGCTGCCCGCTGGGCCCGGTAATCCGAGGCGAGGTTTACGCGAAACTCAAGGAGTTCCCTGCGGTTAAGGATGTCGACGTGCAGATCGTCTGGAATCCGCCGTGGGATCCCCGCACCATGGCGAGCGAAGACGTTCGCATGGCGCTCGGTATCTGGTAGGCCCCCCGCTCCTAAGCCGATGCACTGGGCCGATCCAGGCCCCCGGGCGCAACCAATTCCGCTCCCAGGCGCGCGTGCGCTGGCTCTTCATCCGCCCCGCGCTGATTGGCTAAGATCGGCTCGTAGCCGCAATGCGGTCGAGGAGATTTGCCATGCCCACAACCGCCGAAAAGCGCTCCGCCTTCCGAGAGCTGCACCGCTCCGGGACGTTCGTCATCCCCAATCCTTGGGACCTGGGCAGCGCCCGCTACCTCCAGAGCCTCGGATTTAAGGCACTCGCCAGCACCAGCGCCGGGTTCGCCTACTCGCGGGCCCGGCCCGACAACGGCGTCCCTCGGGAGGCGGTCCTCGCACACCTCGAAGCGCTGGCTTCTGCGGCCGAGTTGCCACTGAACGCTGACTTCGAAAGTGGTTTCGCCTCGAATCCCGAGGGCGTTGCCGAAAGCGTCCGGCTCTGCGTCGAAGCGGGCGTCTCCGGCCTCTCGATCGAGGACTCCACTGGCGACCCGGGCCACCCACTCTTTGATATCGAGGTCGCAGTCGCCCGGCTGTCGGCCGCTCGAAGCGCGATCGACAAGG
>JBDSEP010000348.1:0-6448 GCA_039919985.1 Tepidiformaceae bacterium
CCTCGTCGAGACCGTGCAACGGACGGGACAGCACTACTTTCCCAACGACGCCGCGCGGAGGTTGTTTCCCGCGAATCGTCAGTTCCGGGAGTGGATAGAGGCCGGGCGAATCGGAGATGTGGTTGCGGCGCACTGTGTCTTTCGCGCCGGGCTTCCCCAGGCGTGGCCTGGAGCATCGCACCCGGGCTGGTTCGCAGACCCAGCCCGGTCCCCCGGCGGAGCCTTCATCGACCATGCGGTTTATCACGTCGACGTGCTGCGGTGGTTGTTCGGGGCAGAGGTCGAAGAGGTTGTCGGGATGATCGCTAACGTCCGCAATAAGGAGATCCCGGTTGAGGACTACGGCCACGGGATCTTCCGGTTCATTAACGGTTCTGTTGGCACCATCGAAGACACCTGGACGTCCGGACCCGGCGCCTCGCGAGAGGCTATCGAGATCGTCGGGACACGAGGTTCACTGATGATGGACTCAGCGACCGGCAAGATGGCGTTTACGGGCGACTTCGATCTGCCAGGGTGGCTTCTCGCCTCGCCGCCTCCAGCTAAAGGCGGGTTTATGCAGCATGTCGTGCGCTGCATGAAGGGAGATGAAGAGCCGCTGTCTTCCGTGTCAACGGCGAGGGAAAACCTAGCCGCCTGCCTGGCATTTTACGAGTCCGCTAAGACGGGTCGCGCCGCTCGCCCAGCACCCGGTTTAGCTTCCGCCGAGTGAGCAGCCTGCTGGTGATCATAGCGGACCAGGTAGTCACCACGCGGGGTACGATCGAGCACGGCGCGGTGGTCGTCGAAAGTGACCGCATCACGGCCGTAGATCAGGCGAATTTGATCCCGGTCCCCAGCGGAGCAGAGGTGCTCAGTGCCGACGTTCTGATGGCAGGGTTCATTGACCTTCACGTCCACGGGGCCGCGGGCCGCACCTTCGGCGAGGGCACGGAGGCCTCGAGAACGGTGGCCAGAGCGGAAGCCGCTGCCGGTGTGACCACCTGCTACGCAGGTCTCGGAGCGGGGGCAAACATGGAGGCGATCGCGCAGAGCGTGACAAGGGCCGCGGCGGCAGTCGGCGGAAGTGCTGGCGCGGCCCGAATCGCTGGAATCTTTATGGAAGGACCGTTCATCAGTCCTGCCCGGAAGGGGGCGTGGAACGCCGCCCACCTCCGACCACCGAGCGTGACCGAACTGTACGAACTGATGGCGGCAGCGCAGGGCCAGATTCGACGCGTAAACGTTGCCCCGGAACTCCCCGGCGCGCTCGATTTCATTCGGGAAGCGCGCGCCCAGGGCATCATTGTGTCCCTTGGCCACAGCAACGCCACCTACGAGGAAGCACTGGCGGGCATTGAGGCCGGCGCCAGTATCGCCAACCACACCTACAATGCGATGTCTCCGCTGGACCACCGTAACCCCGGCCTGGTCGGGGCAGCCCTGAGCGGGGACGACCTGCTCGCCGAACTGATCCTCGATCGCGTCCACGTTCACCCGGCGGCGGCCGCCGCGCTCCTTCGAGCCCGTGGCACCAGCGGAGTGGCGCTTATCACCGATGCGTCGGCAATGGCCGGGATGGGCGACGGTACCTACGAGACGCCCAACCGAACGGTGATCGTGAAGGATGGTAGTGCCCGCCTACCGGATGGAACCCTTGCCGGGAGCGTCGGCACGTTCGACCAGGGCGTGAGGAACGCCGCTTCACTCCTCGGTTCGGATCTCCGCGCGCTTTCCGCTATCTCGTCAACAAATGCTGCCAAAGCGATGGGTATCGCCAGCGAAACAGGCTCTGTCGAAGTCGGGCTCTTCGCGGACCTCGTGCTGCTCGACATCAACTTGCAGGTGCAAGCGACGATCTCGCGGGGCAAAGCACTTTACCGGCGGGAGAAGCAGGAATGAAGGAGCAGCGTCCAGTACGAGTCGCAGTGATCGGGTGTGGCCTCATCGCCCAACGATCGCACCTACCAGCCTACGTTGCCGCCAGCGAGGCAGAGCTTGCAGCGCTTGTTAGCGGTCATCGGATCACGGCGGAGGCCGTGGCCCGTGAGTTCGGGAACCCACACGTGTTCGATTCCTGGCAAGAAGCGGTGGACGCGCCCGAAATCGATGCCATCGATATCTGCACGCCAAACGCCCTCCACGCGCCGATCGCCATCGCGGCCGCCAGGGCAGGGAAGCACGTGCTTGTGGAAAAACCGATGGCTACGTCTTTGAAAGACGCTGATGCCATGGTGGCGGCCGCGCGCGAGGCAGGCGTGCTCCTCATGGTCGCGCACAACCTCCGCTTCGTGCCGATCTACCAGGCGATGCAGAAGGCGATCGCCGAGGGCGCTATCGGGCGCGTACTTTCCGCTCGCGGCGTCTTCATGCACGCCGGTCCAGACGAGTTCTGGGGCGCATCCTCGGACTGGTTCTGGGAGCAAGCGCAGGCCGGCGGGGGCTCTCTGCTGGATATGGGGGTTCATATGATCGACCTCCTTCGCTGGATGATCGGCAAGCCAGTTCGCGAGGTCTCGGCGATGACGGCGCGCGTCCTGAAGCCAACATTCGCGGACGACAACGCGATCGTCCTGATGCGCTTCGAAGGCGACATTCTCGCCAGCGTTCAGTCCTCCTGGTCCGCGCGCCCGTTCCCTGATAGACAGATCACCATCCACGGCGAGCTCGGACACATCGCGATGGGGCGCTCCGCCGAAGAGCCCCTGGTGATTAACCTGCAGGAGGGCGAGGTTCCGCGAAAAGTGATTCCACCCATCCTGTCGGCAAGTACCGTTGGTGACCCCTTCCTGAACTTCGTGAGGTCAATTCGCGATGGCGTGGAGCCCTTCGTGAGCGGGGAGGAAGGCCGCGCGAGCCTCGCCGTGGCACTAGCGGGCTACGAATCAGCAGAGACTGGTAGCGTAGTCCGTCTGTGAGAGACCTCCGTGTCGCGAGCGTGCCGGAACAGGAGTTTGGCGCAGCGGTTCTAGAAGAGTTGCGCACTGCCCTCTTGGGGGAAACGGACCCCGTCATCGGGCTGCCCACAGGGCGAACACCTATTCCGTTGTACGAGGAGATGGTCCGGCAGCGGTTTACGTTTCCGGAAGGCTCCCAACTCTTCGCAATTGACGAGTATTGCAGTGCGACTCTCCACGCGGGCACAAACGGTGTGTTCTTCCGGCGATGGCTCCCACCGTCGGCGTTTCCCCCCGTGCTATTGCCGCGCCACGACGCCACCGACGCCGACGCCGAGGTCGCCCGCTATTGCAAACGCCTTCGAGCCACCGGCGGGCTGACCATCGCCGTGGTCGGTATCGGGGCGAACGGACACGTCGCCTTCAACGAACCAGGAAGCACGGAATTCTCGTCGTGCAGAGTCGTGCAGTTGGCGGAATCGACTCGGGCGCAGGTCGCCGACCACTGGCAGCCCGAACCCACACATGGGATGACCCTTGGCATGGACGACATCCTCCGCGCCCGGAAAGTCATCGTCCTCGCCAGCGGGCCCGCGAAGGCCGCGATCCTCGCGGCGGCGCTAACCGGCCCGGAGACTCCAGCAGTGCCTGCTTCGTTCTTGCGCCGGCACTCCGGATTGTCCGTCGTCTGTGACAGCTCAGCAGCTTCGGGGCTTCGATCCTGAGCAGGGCAGCTCGGGATTACGGATGGTAGCCGCGGCAGGCTGTGCCGCGGCTCCCCCAGCCTCTCTGCCAAGGCGATGAAGCGGTCCAGCGAGAGGGCATGGCCTTCCGAAAACACCGCCGGTACGTAGCTTAGCGCAACCCGCGGAACGATTCGCCCGGTTCTTCGAAGAGCCGGAGGACGTCCTGAAAGCAGAGGCGGACGGAGGGGTTGGCGATCAGCGCCTCGGCGGTGACCACCGCCCATTCCGAGATGTCCGACGCCGCCACCGTGAAGCCCAGCGACTTGGCAAAGGGGGGACACCGCTCCGCCCTCGCAACATGGGTCCACGAATGTGCCTGGCCGCCCGCCGAGGTCGGGACAATGTTCGCGCAAGAGCGCGAAGACCGACGGCGCGACTTTGCGCCTGCCGCCCAGATAGGGCGGCAATGCTGAGAACATCGCCTGTCGAGCAGGACGAGCGCGTGTCTGCTGCTTCGCTGCTGGTTTCCGGCCGAACGCGCTGCGACCGGGCGACTGCCCTTTCCGTGAGATTGTTATATCGATTCTCCAACGGAAGAGTTGCCATGACGCGAACGCGCGGAACACCTGTAAAAACAACCTACCGGGGCACTTCGCTTTTGCCAGTAGAGCTTTTTCTAGCGGGCACGAAGACTGGGTGCGCGATGGATTCCCGGCGGCGCCGCCGTCCGGTCCGGGGAATACCGGACGTTCGAAAGAACTTGACTTCACGGCAACCACGAGTGACTGATTGGCGAATGTCGCGCGTGGGGCTTGGCCTGCAAGGTGGTACATCGCTTGAGGACGGGACCGGCCCACGCTGCTAATGCTGTCAGCCGCGGACGCCGAATCCAGCAACCACCCGCTTCCTCCGGCGGGCCGTTTAGCCTGCGAATCCCCCGCGGTGTTGAATCTGGTGCCCTAACGATTACCTCAAGCGCACGGCGGTGCAGTGAAAGCGTTGGTGAGCGATTGAAAACATGGGATACTCTTGCGTCGAGTACGTCGACGCCGGACGGGCGAACGGGACGGGATTCGCACGCCTGCCGAACGAAATTCTGAGGGATCCGATGGCCTTCAACACCGACGACGTCCGCGCCCCAGAGGGACTGCGGACGGACGAGTTTGTGCTCCGTCCGATACTTGCTTCCGACGCCGAACTCGACTACGAGGCGGTGATGGAGAGCAAAGAGTTCCTTCGTCGATGGGAGCAGTCGAGCTGGCCCGCAGACGACTTCACCGTGGACGCCAACCGCGAAGACCTGGACAAGCTCGTACGGCGCCACGCCGACGGCGAGTCCTTCACCTACACGGTCATGAACACGACCGAGACGCAGTGCCTCGGTTGCGTCTACATCTTGCCCACCACCGCTTGTTTCTTCTCCAAGGGGCAGATCACCGCGCTCGATAGGGCCAAATGGTCGGCGTACGAGGTGGCTGTCTACTTCTGGATCCGGAAGGCCCGGCTGGCCGACGAGCTGGACCGGAGACTGCTGGACGCGCTGGGCACGTGGCTCGGGCACGATTGGCGAGTCGAAAACTACCTCATCGTCACCAACGAGCAGTTTGAGCAGCAGGTGACCCTGATCGAGGGCGCCGGCCTTCAGCTCAAGTTTCGATTCGAGAGACCGAACGAGCCCGGCAAGTCCCTCGCGTACGCCAACCACGCCTCCGGGGCGCAACAACAACGTCCGGCGGTCGAATAGACGGCGACGCGAAGAGTCACCAGTACGACTTCACGCCGGCGGTTATCGCCGCCATGCGGACGGGCGGCCTGGAGTCGCCATGCCGTCGATACTGCTGAGCAAGGTACCGCTACCGCGCGTTCCGGAGTAACTGGTTCCTAGCCTGCGCGACGCTGAATCGTCGCCTTCCTCCGCGCTTACGAGAACTCACCTTAAAGGGCGAGGGCCTCGGTCAGCCGCCGGATGTGGTTCACGTCTGGGTTGGTGACCGAACTCGGCAACGGAGGATTCTGGCGCATTCCCCGCGCGCTTGAGTCTATCCAAAACGAGGCGCATCGGCGACTGCCGCCCGCTGACGGGAGAGAGGTGGGTCGACAGGGCGCAGGAGTTCGTTTCGATCTCTCCGGGTTTTACCACAGATTCAGCGTTAGCGGCCAAGGCCGTCTTCCTTCGCCGCCAGCGAAACCACGCGAGACCGCGGCAAGTGCTGGTGGAGGCTCGACTCAAGCTTGGGTCTTCTACGATTGAGATCGGCTCGTCGGCGCGTTGCCAGCGAGAGAAGCCACACGCTAGAGTGCAACCTCTGCCAAAGCGGTTTCCATTGTCCGCCAACCCGCCCCTTCCCGGAGGTGCACACATGCAAGACGCTACCGAAGACTCGATCGAAGAAGTGTGCAAGCGAGCGGAGATTGCCGCTGAGGCAGGGGACTTCGCTGCCGCCCGCGAGGCTCTGGAGGGCAGTGTGGCGGAAGACTCCACAGGCGAATGCGCGGCGCTGCTTGGGCTGGCCTGCTTCCAACTGGGTGACTACCGCGCCGCCGCACTCAACTACCTTGCGGCGCTCGCCCGCCGCCCGGACCACGAGGGCTGGCAGCATATGAGGGCGCGCGCGGAGGAAAACGCTGAAGCGTCCATCAACCTCTACGTGCCGCCGGTTGTCTACTACGACCGTGAAACGTTGCTGGCACCTCCGCAAGCCGATGCTGGCCTCCCGCCCCCACCGCCGCCGCTCTCGGTAGGCACGGTCCGCAGGGTGCGAATGAAGGTGGCTACGGCCTTCGCCTACCCGATTTCGACGGCGGTGGACCTCAGCACGTGGGCTGTGGGCGGACTGCTCGGTTACCGTGACGCAGTCTGGACGAACTGGTACCGCAAGCATCTTC
>JBDSEP010000357.1:0-3064 GCA_039919985.1 Tepidiformaceae bacterium
ACCACGGTGCACGACCTCGCGGCCTACCGCCGCACACTCGCGCTGCTCCTCGAACTGCCGAACCTCAAGGTCATCTGTCCGGGCCACGGCCCCCTCGTCCACGACCCTCGCGAGCGACTTCAGTCCTACATCGACCACCGCAATCTCCGCGAAAGCCAGATCATCTCGCTCCTCAAGGGCGGTGGCGCCATCGGTAGCTGGGACATCATGCTTAAGCTCTACCCCGCCATCGACAAACGCCTTCATCGCGCGGCCGATAACAACGTCCGCAGCCACCTCACCCAACTCGAACACGAGGGCCGCCTGAAGGTCTACGCCGGCAAACCGCGCAGGGCGAAGTCGGCCGCTGCGACCGGCCGAGACATCGAGCACGCCCGTCGTCGCGAGGTGGTCATCAAGCAGGCCCGGCGCCTCGAAGCCGAACAGCGCCGCGCCGAGGTCCGCGCCCAGGAGAATCCCCCCAGCGCCGATTGGCTCGAACCCCCGCGCTACGAACTGGCGTAGACCCGGCCCTCTCCCGATGTGACAGCATCCGCCTCGCCCCACACACTTAACCTACCCGAACCGCGGAGGCGACAGTGCTCAAGGGCGACAAAGTGGTACTCCGGCCGATGCGTCCAGAAGATCTGGAGCGCTACGCCGAATTCAAGAACGACGTCGAAGTCGAGCTTCTGGGCAGTGGCTCCGTCCCCAGCCCGACTGAACTCGGCCGCCTGCAGGCGCTCTACGAACAGCACCTAACGGCCCCGCGCGATAACACCGCCTGGTTCGCGATCGATGCGCAGGGCGGCAAGTTCATCGGCCAATGCCTCCTCCACAATTTCGACAACACAGCCCGCACCTGCGAACTCGGCATCACCATAGGCGACAGAGATTACTGGGGCCGGGGCTTCGGGCGGGACGCCGTAGGGCTCTTGCTCAAGTACGCCTTCCGGCTGCGCAACCTGGAGCGAGTCTGGTTGAGCGTGAGTGGCACGAATGCCCGCGCCATAAGGGCCTACACCGCATGTGGTTTTTCTGAGGAGGGCCGCCTTCGCCGCCACGTGTGGTTGGATGGGGTCCACGATGACCTCGTCTTCATGGGCATCCTGCGCGACGAGTGGCCTGCCTGGAAGTCTGGTGACGTCTCCTCGCTCTAGCTCGGTTCGACAACCTCTCTCGCCCGCGCCAGAATCCGCCCATGCCTCGAATGAAACCGGACGTTCTCGAAGATTTCCTGCGCGAGCCGCACGTCGGAGTCATCTCCAGCCTGCGGCAGGATGGCATGCCCTATACCGTCCCCATCTGGTGGCTCTGGAAAGAGGGCGCCGTCTGGATAACCGGCACCTACTCGCGAGTCTGGTGCCAGCAGCTCCTGAAGGATCCGCGCGCCTCCCTCTGTATCGAGGCGCTGTCACCCGTCTCCGGACATGTCGGCTTCGATGGGAGATGCACGGCATTCGAACGGCCGCAGTTCGACATCTGGCCCATCTCTCGGGAGCTCGCGGAGAAGTACGTTGGCCGCAACGACCCGGCGAACGCCGCAGCTGTCGACAAGTTCTTCGCCAACATGCAGACCGAGCCGCGCCTCCTCTTCCGTCTCGATCCCCAAGTTACGCGCGCCATCGATATGCGCGTCTACCAGGGCAAGCGCGCGGACCGCGAGTTCCAGGAACGCCCGACGTCGGACTGACCCGCCCGTCGCCCTGTCGGCGCACACCAAGGTCCGTTCGAAACGGCCTCTAGCGCGCCACAACCTGCCGCAGCCGCGTGTAGAGCCCGCGATAATCCTCCAGCTCCGCGCGCCCGAATCGAAACACCTGCTGCGCCCCCAGCTGCTCCCGCCGCACGAATACCGCCAGCCCGGCGATGATCGCCGCGCTGTAGGCTATGGCGCTCGCCAGCGCTGCCCCGTTAATCCCCATGCGCGGCACCAGCAGAATCGCCAGCGCTACGTCGAGGATCAGCCCTGTACCGGCCACCAGCGCCGCCACCCACGGTAACCCGCGCTGGTAGGTGTAGAAGCCCGAAAAAGACTGCGCAAGCCCGTAGACCAACACTCCTGGCAGGAGGAACCGCAGAGCGCTCGCCACCCCCGCATACTTCTCCCCGCCCAGCGCCGCCTCCACGAGGTCCGCCACCACGAAGAGTCCCCCGCAGACCACCCCCAGCAGCACGACCGTGTGGCGCATCACCCGCGTGGTCAACTCCGCCGCCGCTTCGCGCGAAAGCGAACCCACACGCGCATACGTCGCCAGCGCCAGGGACCCGCTCACCTGCCATACCGACTCGGCGATGTACACGGCCAGCAGGTACGGCCCCACGCCCGCCTGCCCTTCGAAAAAGTCGACGATGAACAGGTCGGCGCGGTAATTCAGGAAGGAGATCCCGCTGGAAATGCCGGCAAGCAGTGTGAACCGCACGACTTCCCGTGCGAGCCGCCCTTCAAAGCGCACCTGGCGCGTCAGGTTCCCCCGCCCAAGCAGGAGCATCGCGACCACCGACAGCGACTGCCCTGCGGCGTACGCCCAGAGCGCCGCCTCCGGGCTCCGTTCGTCCAGCACAAAAAAGGTGCAGACGATGGCGACCAGAGCGATCAGCGGCGGCCCCACGAGCGTCAGGTTGTACCGGATGAACGATTCGCGCCCCAGGAACATGCCCGAGATGACGCTGTTCGCGATGACCGCCGCAGCCGCTATGGCCACCGAGGCCGCAACGTGGCTCACCTCGCCGCTCAGCGCTGAGCCTGCGGCAACCCCGGCGGCCACTGCCCCAATGCCGAGCGCAAGCGCCAGGCTCCCCGAGTTTAAGACCACCACCCCCGCTGCCCGGCGCTGGTTCGAAATCTGGTAGGCCGTGGCCGCCGCAAGGCCGCCCGTCATCGCGTTCACGAACCCCACCACACTCAGCGCAAGGCCAAAGAGACCATACTCCGAAGCGGAAAGAACACGTGATGTCAGCACCACGGTTGCCAGCGCTACCACCAGGTTCATCCCCCGGAACAGGAACGCGATGATCCCGCCGTACGCTATCGACATCCGGCCCATCCTACGTTAGCGCCCTCCTACAGGGCGTCGCACAGGCG